>NZ_LZJJ01000298.1:0-39911 GCF_001667625.1 Mycobacterium sp. E1715 | reverse complement strand
CGGCGTCGGCGCTGTTGCTGGTCGCCGCGGCGACGGCGCTGGCGCGCCCCGACCGGTTCCCGGTCGCCTGGCTGCTCGCGCGCCCCGACCGGAAGTCGCTGCTTCGGCTGGCCGGCCTGCTCGCCGCGCTTCCGGTCGTCGTCGCGGTATCGCGGCCGATCTTCCTGGGGCTCGGGGTCGGACCGCACGCCGAGTGGACCTTCTCGATCCTGCTGGGCACCCTCGTCGTCGGGGTGATCACCTTCGTGTTCATCCAGAACGAGCAGAAACTGCTGATCGAAAAGGAGCTGGCCAGCACCGAGCGCGCCGAGGCCGAGGCGCGCTACCGCATCCTCGCCGACAACGCGGTGGACATCGTCGTGCTCCTTCGCGGTGACGAGGTCGTATGGGTGTCGCCGTCCGTGGAGGCCGCGCTGGGCCGCCCGCCGGACGGGTGGATCGGCCCAGGTTTCAACCGCCACATCCATCCGCAGGACATCGAGACGGTCGCCGACGCTGTGGGCAGGGTCGCCGCCGGCGAATCGGTCGTGCAACGGTTCCGAATTCGCTCCGCCGACGGTCAATACCATTGGGTCGAGAGCCACGGCAAACCGTACGTCGACGCCGACGGCAACACCGACGGCATGATCGCCGCGGTGCGCATCGTCGACGAGCAGGTGAAGGCGGAGCAGCGACTGGAACGGCTCGCCCGGTTCGATACCCTGACCGGCCTGGTGAACCGTGCCGAGGCGCTCGGCCGGCTCGCCGCCGCGCTCGAGGAACCGCAACCGGCGGGGACCTATGTCGGCGTCTTGTTCTGCGACCTGGACCATTTCAAGGAAATCAACGACACCTGGGGACACGGGATCGGGGACTTCGTGCTCGCGACCGTGGCAGCGCGGATTCGGGGAAGCGTTCGCCGTGGCGACACCGTCGGCAGGACCGGGGGCGACGAAATCCTCGCCCTGTTGCCCGGCGTCCGCAACATCGACGAGCTCGCCCGGATCGCCGAGAAGATTCGCTGCCGGGCCGCCGAACCCATCCGCGTGTCCGGCAATACGATTTCCGCCACTCTGAGCATCGGCGCCACGCTTGCCCTTCCCGGCGATACCGTCGACGCGGTCACCGCCCGGGCGGACGCCGCCATGTACCAGGCCAAATTTGGGGAGCGGAACACCGTCGTCCGGAATTAGGCCGCCCAGCCATCGACATGCGCCGGGTGCTATCCGGTAGGTTTTTGCCGACGGCAGCTCGTTACAAGAGAGGGCAAATATGTCAAGGACAGTGGTGGTGGGCGCCTCCAGCGGGCTCGGTCGTTGCATCGGTGTCGGCCTCGCCGAGCGGGGCGATCAGGTCGCGCTGCTGGCCCGGCGCCGCGAGCGCATCGAGGCGGCGGCCAAGGAGGCCGGCCCGGGCGCGGTCGCCATCGAATGCGACGTCACCGACGAGGCGTCGTGCCGGTCGGCGATCGCCTCCGCCGCCGACGCCCTCGGCGGCATCGACAACATCGTCTACACCCCGGCCGTCGGCCCGCTGGTCCGCATGGTCGACACCGATGCCGCCACCTGGCGGCGCATCTTCGACACCAACGTGATCGGCGCCGCGCTGGTGACCGCCGCGGCGCTGCCGCACTTGACGGTCTCCGCCGGCAAGGCGGTCTACCTGTCCTCCGACGCGGGCACCTTCGGGCCGCCGTGGCCGGGCCTGGGCGCCTACGGCGTCAGCAAGGCCGCCCTCGAGCGGATGGTGGACGCGTGGCGGGCCGAGCATCCCGACATCGGGTTCACCACCTTCATCGTCGGCGAGTGCCCGGGCGGCGAGGGGGACGCGGCGACGGGCATGAACATCGGCTGGGACATGGACCTCGCCATGAAGGCCGTCCCGCTGTGGGCGTCCCGCGGCTGCATGCCGGGAAAGCTGATGCCCGTCGAGGACCTGGTCGACGTCGTGCACACCATCCTGCGGACCAACTCCGCGACCTCGATGCCGGTGGTGGTGGCCCGGGGCGCACCGGCCAGCCCCGCCGCGTTCGCCGACTCCGCGCAGTCCTAGCGGCCCAGCTTCTCGCGAACCAGGTCGGTCAGGAAACGCCCGGCCGAGGTCGGCCGGAAGGCGCGGGCGGCCCCGGTGAGTGCCTCGCGGGCGTCCGGGGGCAGGTCGATGTCGGCGGCGGCGACGTTGAACTCGAGCTGCTCGACGCTGGACGCGCCGGGGATGGCGACGACACCCGGATAACTGATCAGCCAGGCCAGCGCGACCTGGGCCGGCTTGGCGCCGACGGTGGTCGCGACGTCGCGAAGCGTCTGCAACAGCGGCTCGACCCGGCGCAGGTTCTCGGTGCCGAACAGCGAGTTCAGCGCCCGGATGCCCCCGGGCCGGTTGTCCAGGCCGTACTTGCCGCCGAGCAGCCCCTGCTCGAGCGGGCTGTAGGCGATGACGATGCGGTTCTCCCGCTCGGCGAAGGGCACCAGGTCCTCCAGCGGCCCGGCGTGGGCCAGCGAGAAGTGCACCTGGTTGCTGACGACCGGCCGACCGAGCGCGGCGTCGGCCTTCCGCCACCGCGCGAGCGAGTAGTTGGAGACGCCGACCGCGCCGATCTTGCCGGCGTCGAGTAGGTCGCGCATGCCCGGCATGATCACCGTGTCCGGAACCAACGGGTTGGATTGGTGAATCTGGTAGAGCGGGATGCGGTCGACGCCCAGCCGCCGCGCGCTGGCGGCCTCCCGCTGCTTGACCACGGCGGGGAACGGCGCCACCGGCATGATCTTGCTGGCGACGGCGACGCTGGCGCGCCCGTCGCCGAGTGCCTCGCCGAGGATCCGCTCGCTCTTGCCCAGCCCGTAGACCTCGGCGGTGTCGAAGAGCGTCACCCCCAAAGCCAGGGCGCGGCGCACGATCTCGCCCGCGGCGCCGGACGCGTAGCCCTCCCCGTAGCCCCACTCCCGTGACCCGAATTGCCAGGTGCCCAGGCCGATCCGGCTGACCCGGCCCACTCCGTCGACGTCGACATACCTCATAGGCCCACCCTAGCCAGGCAGCTTGCCCAGCACGTAGGTGGCGATGCCCAGGCCGCCCTGCCGCGGCTGAGCGCCGTCCGTCGTGCCGCTGCAGGACACCATCAGGTCGACGACCACGTTGGCCTTGGCCGCGATGACGCGGGCCGAGCGGATCTGCACTCCCCGGGGCGTCAGATCCTGGGTGGTGACGCCGTTGCCGGCGTCGGCGGGTGCGCCGACCGAAAACGTGAGCGACTCCCCGTTGCGGGGTGTGAGCGTCACGGTCGAGCCGCCACATTGGCGCCATCCCGAGAGCAACGCCGCCAGCTGTGCCCGGGCGGCGGCCGGGTCGTGGAAGGCCACGACCGCCTCGATCACCTGGGTGGACTTCAGGAAGCTGCGCGAGTCGCGGAACTCCGCTGCGCGGTATCCGGTGACGGCGGCACCGGCGTAGGCGTCGGGCGTTCCGGGCGCGATGCTGCCCCAGCATTCCGGCCGGTCGATGGCCCCCTCCGCGCTGGATCGGCCCAGGCTGTCCCACGTCTGGCCGGCCTCGAGATTTTGATCGGACGTGATGTTGCGCAGGGCGTCGGCGCCGGGCAGCAGCGCCGCCAGGGCGTCCGGCGCGACCGGACCAGGGGGCGCCGGGGGTGCCGCGCCGGAGGTGGTGGCGGGCGCGGCGGTCTGGGTGGACGGGGTCGCGCCCAAGGTGGCCCACGCGACGACGGCGACCACGGCGAGCGTCATGAACGCGTACGACAGCGCCAGCCCGACACGGGCGCGGTCCCGGCCGAGCTCCCCGCTGCGGCGGATTTGCGCCAGTCCTGCGTGGCCCAGGACCGCCCCGACGGGCGCGAACACGAACGCGAAAACCAGCGACAGCGTCGCCAGCACGTTGACCGGCGGCCGATAGGGCACCGCGGGCGGGGGCGCCAAGACGGGCGGCGGTTCCACCGGCGACGGCGCGGGCGGAACCCGGCCGAGCGGGTCGTAGGTATAGGGGTTCTGCCAATACGGGTCCTGCGGGTTGGTCACGCCAGCGCCTCCTTACCGGCCAACCTGCCCGAAATGTAGCCGAAGCCCGGGCGTCAGAGGCGCGGCTTGGCGACGCTGACCACGTAGGGCACGTCGGCGAGGGTCAGGTACACCCGGTGGGGCCCGATCGCCATGCCCGACAGGGGCGCGGATTGGGCCGCGGGCGGCAGCCCCGCCCGGTAGCCGATCGCGCGGACCACCGGGATCGTCCCCGCCGGGAAGCCGGTGAAGCTCGCCGTCTCCAGCACCACCACCTCGTGGTCCGTGGCGGCGTAGATCCGGGTGTCGTCGGTGCCCAACTCGCGGATCGGGGACGGCAGCCGGGTGCGGGCCAGCACCGTGAGCCCCTCCCCGCCCCGGCGGGAATCCACGGCGTAGAGCGTGGCGTCGTCGTGGCCGGCCACGTAGCTGCGCGTCACCGCGGTGCCGTCGCCCGCCGACACCGCGACGTCGATCCCCAACGACCCGCGCTCCGCCGGAGGTGACGAAGAGCCTTGGTAATGGCGGATTCCGGACGGCGCATAGGCGTGGTAATCGATCTCGCGGCCGCGATTGGCGCCGTCGATGGTGTCCGCGGGATCGCCGGTGATCCGGGCGGTGGGTAGCTTGCGATCACCGTGCTGATCCACCGGTGTCACCGTCGTTCCGTCCGCCGACAGCGCGAGCAGCGTGCGCAACCCGGCGTCCTCGGACAGATACGCCGGGGCGGGCCCGGCGTCGAAATCGCCGATCTGGCGCAGGCTTTCGAGGTCGACCTCGGCGACCCTGCCGCGCTCGGGCTGCGGCACGAACACGATCCGGTCGTCCCGCTGGCTGATCTGCAGGTTGCGTCCGGCCGCCACGGGCGCCGACAGCCGCGTCCTGGCGTCGCCCGGGCGGTCACCGGCGGTCACCTCGGCCAGCCGGCGGTCGCCGGTGAGCGCGACGAGGGCGTGCGTCCGATACGACCACACCGGCCCGCGCAGGGGCGCGGCGACCGACCACAAGGCGACGTCCGGCGCGCTTTCCAGCGACGCCCCCGGCGCCGCGCAGCCGGCCGTCACGACCAGCGCGCCCACGATCGCCGCCCGACTGCGCATTCCGGTTGTCACCATCGTTCTCCTCGTTCGCGACTTGATGAGGAACTACCCACTGGTGCACGGCCGTACCGTTTGGTCGCCGAATTCGTCGGGTAGCCGAACAGAAGCGCGCAACAGCCCGCGCGCGGAACAAATGGGAAGGACATCATGGCTCAGAGCGCCATCACGTCGCCCACCGATGTGGTCGACTTTCTTGTCAGTCAGCACGAGCAGATCAAATCGTTGTTCGCCGAAACCCTGGCGGCGTCGGGCAAAGAACGCGAAAAGGCGTTCGTCGAACTGCGCCGACTGCTCGCCGTCCACGAAACCGCCGAGGAGGAAATCGTGCACCCGCGGGCCAAGCGGAAGCTTTCCGACGGCGCCGCGGTGGTCGACGAGCGACTGCACGAAGAGCACGAGGCCAAGACGGTCCTGCAGAAGCTGGAGAAGCTCGACGTGGACAGCGCGGAGTTCACCAGCCTGCTGACTCAGCTGCGCGACGCGGTCGTCGCGCACGCCGAGCACGAGGAGCACGACGAATTCTCCAAGCTGGGCCAGGAATTGAGCGGCGACGAGCTCGAGCGGATGGGCCGCGCGGCCAAGCTCGCCGAGGCGATCGCGCCCACCCGGCCGCACGCCGGAGTCGAGTCGCAGGCGGCCAACCTGGCCGCGGGACCGTTCGCGGCGATGCTCGACCGGGCCCGCGACGCCATCGTCGGCAAGGGCTAGCACGACTCGATGGGGCGCCCCCGCAGGACTTGGGTGGGGGCGCCCCAGCCCCGTCGGGTAGGCAAGGGAGCGCCATGACCGCAACCAAGGCACCGGGGGCCGAGCATTACCTGCCCGAGCAGCGGTGCCTGGATTCGCTTCGGGCCGCGGCCGAATGCTGCCGGGGCTGCCCGCTTTTCGCCGACGCCACCCAGACGGTGTTCGGCCGCGGGCATCCCGGCGCACCGATCATGCTGGTGGGCGAGCAGCCGGGCGACCAGGAGGACCGCGCCGGTGAGCCCTTCGTCGGGCCGGCCGGGCGGCTGCTCGCGCGCGCTCTGGAAGACGCCGGCATCGATCCCTCGCTGACGTACGAGACGAACGCGGTCAAACACTTCAAGTTCACCCGCAAGGGCGGCAAACGGCGGATCCACCAAAAGCCGGGACGCACCGAGGTGGTCGCCTGCCGGCCCTGGCTCATCGCCGAAATCGAGGCGGTGCGGCCGCACGTCGTCGTGTGCCTCGGCGCGACCGCGGCACAATCCTTGCTGGGCACCGACTTTCGCGTCTCCACCCAGCGCGGCCAGCAGTTGCGGCTGCCCTCCTCCGTCGTCGACGTCGACCCCGAGCCGGCCGTGGTGGCGACGGTGCATCCGTCGGCCCTGCTGCGCGACCGCAGCGACGGACGCGAGGAGGCCTACCGGCTGTTCGTCGACGACCTGCGCGGCGCCGGCCCCAACCTCTGAGCCGGCAACGCGTCGTCACTTCTTGTGCGGCATGAATTCCTGCGCCTTGGTCTTGAGGCCGACCTTGACGAAGCCGACTCGGTCCTCGTCACCCGAGAGCACCGCGGTGGTGGCGGCCTTGAACTGATCCCAGGTGGCGTGCGGCGGGATCGGGGGCATGTTGGGATCGGTGAACACGTCCAACACGGTGGGGCGGTCCGCCGAAAGCGCGTTGCGCCACGCGTCCCCGAGTTCCTCGGGGTCCTTGATGGCCATCGCGTTCAGGCCCAGGCTCGCCGCGAACGCGGCGAAGTCCACGTCGGGAAGGTTTTGGGACTCGGCGAATTTCGGCGATCCGGCCATTGCGCGCATCTCCCAGGTGACCTGGTTGAGATCGTTGTTGTGCAGGATCGCCACGATCAGCCGCGGATCGCCCCACTCCTGCCAGTAGCGCTTGATCGTGATCAGCTCGGCCATGCCGTTCATCTGCATGGCGCCGTCACCCACGAAAGCGATGACCGGCCGCCGCGGGTGAGCGAACTTCGCGCCGATCGCGTACGGCACGCCGGGGCCCATCGTGGCCAGCGTGCCCGACAGCGAGCCGCGCATGTTGCCGCGGAACTTCAATTGGCGCGCATACCAGTTGGCCGCCGAGCCGGAATCGGCGGTGACGATGGCGTCGTCGGGCAGCATGGGGGACAGCTCGGAGAACATCCGCATCGGGTTGACCGGGTCGGCGCTGACCTTCGCCTCCATCTCCATCGTTTCCCACCAGCGGGACACGTTGGATTCGATGGTCTCGCGCCACTTGCGGTCGTCCTTGCGCCGCAGGTGCGGTATCAGCGCCCGCAGTGCCGACTTCGCGTCGGAAACCAGGTTGACCTCATACGGATAGCGCATGCCGATGAAGCGGCCGTCGATGTCGATCTGCACCGCGCGGCACTGATCGAACTGCGGCAGGAACTGCGTGTAGGGGAAGCTGGAGCCCACCGTCAGCAGCGTGTCGCAGTCCCGCATCAGCTCGTAGCTCGGCCGTGTCCCCAGCAGTCCGATCGAGCCGGTCACCCAAGGCAATTCGTCGCTCAGCACGTCCTTGCCCAGCAACGCCTTGGCCGCGCCGGCCCCCAGTAGGTCGGCGACCTCGATCAGCTCGTCGCGGGCCCCGCTCGCGCCGTTGCCGACCAGCATGGCAACCTTCTTGCCGGCGTTGAGCAGGTCGGCCGCCCGCCGCACCGCCGCGTCTTCGGGGTCGACCGCCGGCCACTCGATGCCAAGGCTGGAGGGCACCATCTTGAACGCGTGCGTGGGCGGCGAATACGGAAGCTCCTGCACATCCGACGGGATGATGATGGCCGTCGGCGCGCGCTGAGCGATCGCCACCCGGATGGCACGGTCCAACACATTGGGCAATTGTTCTGGCACGGTGACCATTTGGACGTAGTCGCTCGCGACATCCTTGAACAAGCTCAGCAGGTCGACCTCCTGCTGATAGGAACCGCCCATAGCGCTGCGGTTGGTCTGTCCGACGATGGCCACCACCGGAACGTGGTCGAGCTTGGCGTCGTACAGGCCATTGAGCAGATGGATCGCCCCCGGACCCGAGGTGGCCATGCAGATCCCGACTCGATCGGTGAACTTCGCGTAGCCCACCGCCTCGAATGCGCTCATCTCCTCGTGCCGCGACTGGATGAACATGGGCTTGTTGTCGGCGCGGCCGAATGCGGCGAGGATCCCGTTGATGCCGTCGCCCGGGAAGGCGAAGACGTGCTCAACGCCCCACGCCCGCAGTCGCTCCAGCAGGTAGTCCGAGACCTCTTGCTTAGCCATTGGTGTTCCTCCTAGACAGACGGTTTTCGATGACGATTCGCTAGCTACGCCGGCCGACGCCGAAGCCCCGGGGGCGTGCGGTTTGCTGCGAAGGCCCACGGCCGTCCGTTTCGACCGCAGTCAGACGTGAATGGGCAGGCTGAAGCGCTTCCCACACGACGTGGCATACCCACGATCGCCGCCGTTATTCGTCGGGTTTCCTGTGAACGAGCCGCCGGTCGGCTTTATTCGGCTAAAAGCCTTGCGGTGCGCCGTTTCCGACGTAGCCCAAGCCCCTCTTACGCCATGGTCGGGTCGAGCGAGTCGTGGTGTTCAGCACGACGATCGCTCGCCCGCCTTGGCCGCGCCGACTCGTCGCGCCTCACCTGTGCAGGAGGCCGGCCCACGGCGCGTCAGGCGCTCTTCAGCAGCACGGAGGTGCCAGCGCCCTTGGCCACTCGGCGGATCAGCATGCGGGTGGCCTTGTCCAGGATTTCCTGAGCCGCGTCGGGATCACGCGCGCGCTCGGCGCGGCGGGTCGCCGCGGCGATCGTCAGCCCCTGCTCGTAGCCGGCGACGACGCGGGGATCCACATAAGACCCGCGGGCCACCGCCGGGGTGTTGCCGAGCTCCTCGGCGACCTCCTTCATGACGGCGGACTCGACCCGCTTGGCCACCCGCTGCGAGACGGCCGGATCGGCGTCGGCGAACGCGGTGGCCGCCAGCACCGTTCCGTGCCAGGTGCGCAGGTCCTTGACAGTGAATTCGTTCCCGACCAACTCCTTGAAGCGGGCGTTGAGGTCGTCGGATCGGACATCGAGCCATCCGGTTGCGTTGCGGCACACCAAGAGTCGTTCGGTTCGCTCGGGCCGGCGCATGAGGGCGCGCACCGCCCGGACCACTTCGGGGTCCTCGATTTCCACCGTGCGCCGCACGCCGCTCTTGGCGGGGAAGTCGAAGGCCACCGCGTCGCGCCGGACCTGCACGTGTTCACACAGCAGGGTGGCCAGCCCGTACGACTCGTTCTCCTCGGCATACTGCTCGCTGCCGGCCCGGAAGTAGCCGCGATCGAGCAGCCGCAACGCCACCGCGAGCACCCGCTTACGCGTTAAGCCGCTGCGCGTCAGGTCTTTTGCGATGGCGGCGCGCCAATGGGGCAGGCGCGTGGACAGTTCCAGGACGCGGTCGAACTTCTCTTCGGCACGTTCCTGTTGCCACGCGGTGTGGTAGAGGTACTGGCGGCGGCCGGCGGCGTCCACGCCGACGGCCTGGATGTGGCCATTGGGATGCGGTGAGATCCACACGTTCTTCCAGGCCGGCGGAATGACCAGATCCTTGATGCGCTGCAGGGTTTCGGGGTCGGACAGCAACTCGCCGTCGGGCCCGTAATAGGCGAAGCCCTTACCCCGGCGCTTACGCGCGATCCCCGGCTTGTTGAGCACACTGCGACGCAGCCGCATCTTTCCCTCCAGTCACGTTGACTGGACAATTACCCGTCACGAGGGCCGTTCACACGTGAAGCGAAACGACCCGCCACAGCGTCGTGGCGGGTCGCTTCGAGCCGGGATCAACCGGCCATGAACTCCTGGTAGGCCGACTCCAGCGTCGGCGGCAGGGCCTTGACGTTGCACTGCCGCTCGGTGTCACCGATCGGTGCCAGGATGCCGCGCAGGTCGAAGTACTCCTGGGGGTGCGCGGTGAAGTAGCCCCGCAGGTTGGACTCGGCCTCCGGCCTCGGCTGGGTGTAGGCGGCCCTGACCACGTCGTTGGCGCCCGGGTGCGCGGCCAGGTACTGCTCAGCCGAGCCCTGCGCCGACGAGACGGTGGCGTTGACCCCGCCGGGGCTGCAGTCGGGCGCTGCGGCCGCCGACGGCGCGCCGACGAGCCCCATGGTGATCCCCCCGAGCAGGCAGCCGGCACCGACGCCGGCCAGCCGCCGGCGCGCGACAATACTGCTGATTTTCATGATGAATGTGTCCTTCGAAATTACGAATTGATTCTTGCCAGAGAGGCTCCCGATCCTCGAAAACCAAAGTAGCGGAATTCAACAGTGGTCGTGATCGCCCGCGAGGAACGGAAAGTGCGCCAACCCCGCGAAGCGGCCACGGAACGCGGGCGTTCACTAAGCGAACAGTCAAATCCGCCCGGCTATGTTGAGAATTCTTAGAAACGGGCCGGCAATTCTTAAGGATTCGTGATCAGGATCGTGACGGAATCGTGACCTGAAATCACCGTCGCTGCGTGCCATTTGCGGAGGCGCGGATCAGTTGGAGCGCCTCGCCGATCGAATCGACCAGGGGCAGGCCGAGTCCGGTCACCACGCGGGTGAGCCGACGCAGGGCGACACCGCCGATCACGCTGCAGTGCAGCCGGGCGAGCCGGCACTCATCCTGCACGAGCAGCAGCACACGAAGGCCCGCGCTGCCCAGGTAGTCCACGCGGCTGAAGTCCAGGATCAGCGGGGCCCGCAGTCGCACGAAGCGCCGGATCGCCTTGGCGATGAGGTCGGCGTTGGACGCGTCGATTTCGCCACTGACGCCGAGTACGGTGGCCAGGCCGTGCGCCTGCACGTCCAGTCGCGCCCCGGCGCAATCGATTTCGTAGCAGTGGAGTCGTTGTTCGACTCGGTAGGGTTGAGCAGTCATATCGTCGCCCCATCGGATGGGTGAGTGAGGAGCGACCGGTGCCCACGGCCGCTCGCGTGAGGGCAGCTGTGGATTCAACCTGAGGTGACCATAACGCCGTTGCCTCCGTCGGCGCAGGAAAATGACGACGGCCCGCGGTGACCTGGTGTGGTCACCGCGCTCGACCAGCGCATCCGGCACCGAATGGTCCGCGCACCGTCGGCAACTCTTCGTTTTCTGGCTAAGGACGACCGGTCAGGTCTGGGAGAAATCCGGCCGGTGCAGCGTCGCGCCGTCGCCGTCCCCGTCGGTGCTCGCCGGCGGCACCGTCCGGAGCCAGGTTTCGACGTCGGGCCCGACGACCACCGCGCGTTCGGGGGCGAGCAATGCCCCGGCGGCGAGCGCGGGAACGGCGGGCTGCACCACCCGCACCGCACGGCCATCGCCTTGCTGGGCAAGGACTTTCGAGGTCAGCTCGGGCAGCCGGATGGCATCGGGACCCGTGATGGTGCGCGGCGTGTGCGTCTGTCCGAGGGCCGCCTCGACGAGGACGTCGGCGACAGTGTCGGCCGCGATGGGCTGTATCAGCCAATCCTCCACGATCACCTCGTTCCCGTCACAAATCACCGGCCCCGCTGGGCCGGTGGCGGATTCATACCACTGGGTCGACTTCACGACCGTGGCCGGGACCGGGCCCTCGAGAAGGATCTCTTTCGCCGCGCGTTTGCCCTCGAAGTAGGGCAGCCCGTCGAACACCGGATCGTCGATGCCGGCCAACGTCGCCACCACCAGACGCTGCACGCGCCGCGCGGAGCAGACACCCATGACGTTGCGGGCGGCCAGCGTCTCGGTGGCGGTGGGGTGACCGTCGTGCGGCTCGGGGTTGGCGACGTCGATCGCGACATCGACTCCTCTGAGCGCCCGGTACAGGCTCTCGCCGTCGAGCACGTCGACGCCGTGGGTGCGGGAAACCTCCACGACCGCGACGCCCCTGGCCCTGAGCCTGGCGACGACGCGCGACCCGGCGGTCCCGGTCGCCCCGATCACGGCGACGGTGGTCAAGAAACCTCACCCGCTTTCGTTGGTGGTCGCTCATTACTACCCACCGGATCGCGTCCCAAACGGTCCAATTTGAAGGTGGAATCGTTCCGTGATCGCGCGCACAGCGGTCTGCGCGTTTGACGGTTCGGCCGACGGGAACGCCGTATGAGCGAGATGCACAGTAAACAAAAGGGAGGTCGACCCCATGGGGGATGACAAGAGCGGACCGCAGGAAGCGGTCAAGGGCGCCGTCGAGGGCGTCAAGGGCAAGGTCAAGGAGGCCGGCGGGACGGTGCTCGGCCGCGACGACATGGTCGAGGAGGGCCAGGCCCAGCAGGACAAGGCCGACGCCCAGCGCGACGCGGGCAAGAAGGAGGCCGAAGCCGAGTCTGCGCGGGCCGGCGCGAAGGCCGCCGAGGAGCGTCAGAAGGAAAACCAGTAGCACGCTGACGAAGGGGTCCGGTTCCGTCTAGGGGCCGGGCCCCTTTTTCGCTTTCGCGGGCGTGCCGGGTTTCAAACCGCGCGGGCCGGTTATTCCTGGCTACGACCGGATGAACGAGGTGGAACATGGGCCTGAGCGATCGCGTCTTGAGCATCGTCGCGTTCCTGCGCGCGGGCTACCCGGACGGTGCCCCCGCCCTCGGCCACTCGCCGGTGCTGGCGCTGCTGCCGCGCCGGGTGTCCGACGACGAGGTCGCCACCATCGCGACGAAACTGCTGGTCCCGACGTGTCGTTCGATCTCCAATGTGGACGTCGGGGTGGAAATCACCCGGGTCACCGACGCGCTGCCCTCGGTAGACGAGATCGCGCGCGTCAAGCGCCGGCTCAGCGCGATGGGATAACCGGCCGGCGATTCACGAATGCACGAGGTCGACGACCAGCGGCCGGTGATCGGAGATGTTCATCGGCTCGGCCGTAACGGCCTTGCCACGCAGTCCGCGATCGTCGGTCAGGATGTGATCCAACTGGCGGTCGGGGGCGTGCGCGGGGAACGTCGCCGCGGCCGCCAGCGCCCGCATGCCCGACCAGCGCCGCACGGTCTTGGGTGTCATGTTGAGGTCCCCGGTCAGCAGCCGCGGGCCCGGGAAGCCGCGCAGGTCGTGCACCAGCCGGCGCAGCTGACGCCGATTCCAGCCGGGCACGAAAGACAGGTGGGTGTTGGCTACCGTCAGCTCGCCCATCGGGGTGCGCATCCGTGCGATGACCGCCGCCCTGGGCTCCTCGTCGACGACCATCACCCGGTTGGGACCAGGCAGGTACATGGGAAAGCGCATCGGAATGCGGGGCAGCCGCACCACCTGCCAGCTGGTCACCGGGTACCGCGACAGCAGCGCGATGCCGTAGGCGGCGGTCCCGGGCTGTTCTCGACCCGTCGCGGCCATCCACGTCGCCCCGGGCGTGCCGGAGATCGCGGCCACGAACCGGTGCTCCACGGCGCCCATCGCCTCGGCCGCCACCGCGGTGAGATCGGCCCGCTCGGACCGCGGCTGATCGCAGTCGACCTCTTGCAGGCTGAGCACATCGGGATCCAGGCGGCGCACGCAGTCCCGCAGCCGTTGCACCTCCACCCCGTCGCCGACGGTGCGGCCGTGCAGGATGTTGAAGGTCGCCACGCGCATAGGGTTTCTCCTACCCATTTCTCCTAGCCACTCTCGGGGTCGCACTGTCATGCGTCGGCGGCGGATTCAGCGCACGCCCGGCACCCCTTCGCGTCCTGCCACCGACCTTCCGTCGCCGGTGTCGAACGCCTCGATGACGACATCGTGATCCTGGTAGCGGCCCAGCGACGTCAGCCCGGGTGTCCCCGCGATGACGGCGTGGGCCGCGTCGCCGGTGAGTGGGTAGTCGGTCACGTCGTGACGCCAATGCGCGGCGAGGATCATTGCGCCGCGCTCCAGCCGGGGAAATTCGCGACGCAGCACCGCGGTGAGTGTTTCAGGCGCCAGGTAGTAGGCGACCTCGCTGAGTACCACCAGGTCGAACGGCCCCGCGGGCCACGCCGCGTCCAGCGACGACCGGGTCAGCGTCACCCTGTCGCGACAGCCGGCCCGCCGCAGGCGGGCGTCGGCGCCGCGAAGCGCGGCATCGGCGACGTCGACGGCCGTCACGTGGTCGCAGCGCTCCGCCAGCCGCGCGGTCAACGTGCCGATGGAGCAGCCCGGCTCGAAGGCGTGCCGATACCGGAGGGCTGGCAACAGCGCCAGGGTGATCGCGTACTTGCGTTGCTCGTACCACCGCGTCGAGAGCTGCCAGGGATCGTCGGTGCCGACGTACATCCGGTCGAAGTAGGCGTCGGGCAGCCGCGTGGTCACCGGAAGACCACTTCCCCCACGGTGAGCAGGCGCTGCAGGACGAACGGCGGCAAGACGGGTGGTGTTTCACCGCGACCGGGCCGCAACTGACTCCGATAGCACTGCGCCGCTTGGCGTTTGCGGTTGACGGCCCAACCCGGGGCGGGAACCGATCTGGCGCGGTCCCACGGCACCGCGGGGTCGGCCGGAGCGGCCCAGTGCCACATCCAGACCGGATATTCCAGCAACGCGACGCCGGTGCGCACGCATGCCGCCACGGCCGCGCGGCCCACGGCTTCGTGGTCCGGATGTCCATCGCCTCGCCAGGTGGCGGCGCACCAGGTGTCGGGGCCCGCCGTCCGCAATATCCCCACCAACGCCTCGGTGAGCCGATCCTGGTGGTTGGCCAGCTCGCCGTCGGGCAATCCTAGCCGGACCGGCGGAGCGGAACCCAAAATACTTGTGGCCCTGCGGAGTTCGTATCGACGGGTGGTGGACAGCCGAATCCGGCCGGACAGCGTCGCGCCCGGCTGGGCGGCACCGCCGTCGCTGACCGACACCACCCGGACGTCGACCCCCGCCGCCGCCAAGTGTGCGATGGTCGCGCCCAGGCCGAAGGTTTCGTCATCGGGGTGGGCCGCCACGACGATCAGGCGTCGGCATCCGGCGAGGTCGAGCGCGGGCAGGGGAGCGCGCTCAAACGCGGCTAGCCACAGGGGTGCTGGGGTGCCGCCGGAGGTCAGCGGCTTGGCCGCGAACCTGGCGCTGTTGCTGATCGGCGCGGTCCTCACGGCGTCCTCAACGCTGGCTGCCCGCGAGCCGCCCGAGCTCGGCGAGGTCGCGCTCGGCGTGGCTTTGCCGAATGTAGATGCTCAGGTCGGCGACCCGTTGGGCGTGCCGACCATCCTGGCAGAGTGGCCCCGGGCCCAAGGCGCGGCCGGTGCGGGTGATGGCTTCATCGACCGCGTGCTCCACCACCGTGCGCACGCGACGGGCCAGCAGTTGAGCGGTGCCGGTACGGTCGAACGGGTCGGCGTCGACCTGCGCCGCCGCGGCGGCCAGCATCGCGTCGCCGGCGGCCAGCGCGGCGTCGACGGCGCCGAGATGGGCCAGCGAATAGGCATCGGCGGATTCGCTCTTAGCGCAACGGTATAGCGGATCTGCGACGCGGCGTGCGCCCCCGAGCCAACAGGCGGCCACCCCGATCGCGCCGTGCCAGAACCCGGGCCGGTCCAGGTAGTCGCCGGGGTCGCCGACCGCGACGGCGTGGGTGTTGGTGAACTGCACGGGCCGCGTATCGCTGCCGGCCATGCCGGCGTTCCACCAGGTGCTGGGCAGCGGTTTCACGCTCCCGTCAGTCACCTGGACGGCGAACAACCCCCGCGTGCCGTCCTCCAGCCGGGCGGTCACCAGAGCGTGGGTGCAGAACCCGGCGCCCGAGCACCACACCTTGGTGCCCGCGAGTGTGAATGCACCGTGGGTGTCGGTGGCGGTGAGCACCGCGTCCGGGGACTCCGCGGCCCAAACTCCCCACAGTTGGCCGGATTCCGGTGGCTTACCGCCCAACTCGTGAAGAATCGCGACCGCATCGACGTGCGCTTCGGCGACCCTGGCCGCCACGATGTTCTCTTCGGCCAGCGACGAGAGCCGTTGCCAGCGCTCGGCGGTGCGCCCGGAGGCGGGCAGTGGGAGCTCGAGTCGTTCCGACTCCAGCCAATGCCTGACCAGTCCCGCCGTCACGCGCAATCACCCGCCGCCGATCTCCCCAGTTGCCTGAGGTGGTGAGCGAACCCGTGTGGCGCCCGAGCCTGGGTTCGCGCCGACGTGATGACGGAGAGTTCGGTGTCGCGGTGAACGCGGTAGCCGGCGGCCTCGAACCGCTCGACCAGGTCGGAATCCTCGCCGGAGGCGAGCGTGCGAAAGCCGCCGACGCGCCAGTAGGCCCGTGCGCTGAAACCCATGTTGGCGCCGTGTATGTGGTCGTGTTGGTCGCGCCGGTAAAGCGGGTTCGCTTGGTAGGACTGCAAATAGCGGTTGACGACTTCGGCGCCGTGGTGGCGCCAGTCGGTGACTCGCACCACGCCCAGCACCATGTCGGCCCGCGCCCGGAGTTGGTGCACCAGCCAGTCGGGGTCGACTCTGCTATCCGCATCGGTGGTGGCGTACCAGCACCGGTCGGGGTCCCCGACCAGCGACCGCGCGTAACCGAACCCGACCGCCCGCGCCGTGCCGACGTTGTGCGCCTCGACGCTGATGAAGTGCACATCGGGCCCGTACTCGCCGGCCAACTCGGCACTGCCGTCGTCGCAGTCGTCAAGCACCACAACGACGGTGACCGGGATGGGGGCGCACAGGGCGGCGGTGAGGACGGCGCGCAGGCAGGCCGGCAGCTTCGCCCGCTCGTTGCAGGCGGGGATTACGACGGCGGCGGCTTCGTAGGCGCCGAGCCAAGCGGTTGACACCTCGAAAGATTTTCCCAATTGGGGGCAGATTAAACGGGCTTACCAATCTCCGGCCGCGTTAGCGCAGGTTGCACTGGCCGTCGGCCGGGTATGACTTGGGCACCATGGGACCGATCGAGACCCACGTCGACGCACCCGCTTCCAGCATGCAGCTGCGGGAAGCGCTGCGCGGCGCCGCGTCGGCGCTGAAGGAGAACGGCCCCCGCTTCGCGCTGGCGGGCAGCTACGCGTTGTGGGCCTACGGTGCGCCGGAGCCCACCCATGACGTGGACCTGGTGGTGGCCGAGTCGGACGTGGAGGACGCCGTCGCGACGCTGCGCAATGCGGGCTTCGCCATCGAGCGTCCCCCGGAGGATTGGCTTTTCAAGGCGCGCACCGGCGACACGGTGGTGGATGTGCTGCACCGCCTCAACGGCGTGCGGGTGGAGTCGTCCACGCTGGACTGCGCCGAGCAGCACGACGTGCTCGCCGTCAGGATGCCCGTGCTACCGCCGACGATGGTGCTCGTCCAGCAACTTCGCGCCCTGGGCGAGCACTACTGCGACTTCGCCAGGCTGCTGCCGGCCGTGCGCGCCGTCCGCGAGCAGCTGGACTGGGAGCGGATCCGGGCGCGCACCGCCGGCAACGATTACGCGGTCGCCTTCCTGGTGCTGGCCGAGCGGCTCGGCCTCACTCAGTGATTGCGCAGCTTGGCTACCAGCTTGTCCTTCGTCAGGTTCGAATACCCTGACATGCCAAGCTCTTTCGCCCGCTTCCTCAACTGTGGGACGGTCCAGTCCTGATACGACCCGGACTTCCCGCCCTTGCGCGAAACCGAGGACTTGCCCCGCGCGGCGGCCGCGTTGGAGATGCGGGCCGCCTTTTCCTTGGAGTCACCCTGCTTGCGCAGGTCCTTGTACAACTTTTCGTTCTTGATCGACGAGTTCGGCATGATTCACCCTCCTGTCCGCGACCAGACAACTCAGGGTGCCCGCCGCGGCCGCGGTGAAAACCCAGGTCTGCGAATCCCCGACAGCTATCCCGCGCGGAGTTGAATACCTACTGCGGAGTTGAATACCTACTATTGATGCGGGTAGTCGAAAGTGATGACTGACGAATCCGGCGGCTTGCGTGGCGTGGTGGCGATCGGCGCCTCCGCGGGGGGAGTGGAGGCGCTGTCGAAGCTGGCGGCGGGTTTGTCCGCCGATGTGCCGTACGCCTACCTGGTGACCCTGCACATTCCCGCCGGCGCGCCGAGCGTGTTGGCTCGCATCGTCGACCGCAGCGGGCCGTTGCTGGCCGTCACCGCGGAGGACGGCGCCAAACTCGAACCCGCGCGAATTTACGTCGCCCCGCCCGATCGACATCTGCTGGCTGCCGACCACCGCGTGGTCCTCTCGCAGGGCCCGACCGAGAACGGGCACCGGCCGGCGATCAACGCGCTGTTCCGCTCGGTCGCCCTGGCATTCGGGCCCCGCGCGATCGGAGTCGTGCTCTCGGGCGTGCTCGACGACGGTGTGCTCGGCCTGGGTGCCATTCGGTCCCGCGGCGGTACCACCATCGGCCAATCACCCGACGACGCGTTGTTCCCCGCCATGCCGGCCAACGCGCGCGACGCCGGCGTGCTGGATCATGATGCGGCGGCCGCCGACATCGGCGCGGTCCTCAAAGAGCTGTCGCACCAGAAGACCAAGGACCCCAACATGGAACGCGACGCCGCGATGGAGCTCGAAAACCGGATCGCCATGATGTCGCGGTTTTCGACCGACTTCGACACCCAACAGCTCGGCACCCCGTCCGGGTACACCTGCCCGGACTGCAACGGCTCCCTGGTGTCCATCAGCGAAGGCAACTTCCGCTGCCAGGTGGGGCACGCCTGGACGGCCGACGCGCTGCTGGCCGCGCGGGACACCGAGGTCGACGGCGCGCTGTGGGTGGCGCTGCGCAGCCTGCAGGAGAAGGCCCGATTGGCGCGGCAATTGGCGGACAAGGCTGGACCCGGTCCCCTGAAGATGCGTTACAGCGGCCTCGCCGAAGAAACCGAACGGGCGCTGGCGGTGCTCAGCGACCGGTTGTCGGCCACCGCTCCGCACGGCGGTGATGGCGGTGACTGAGTCGGCCATCCGCATCGCCGCCGAAGAACAACAGGACATGCCGATCCTGGTGGCGGACGGCGTGCTGGACAGCTCCACGTATCGCGGCCTGCGCGACATCGTGATCAAGGCCGCGCTGGACGAGCCCCGCGCGGTCATCGTCGACGTCGACCGGCTCACCGTGCCGACGGCCTCTGCCTGGACCGTTTTCACCAGCGCTCGCTGGCACGTCAGCACCTGGCCCGACGTACCCATCCTGCTCGTGTCCGCGGAACCGTCCGTCCGGCGGGCGATCATCGGGGTCGGGGTGGCCCGCTACGTGCCCGTCCACGCGAGCCGCGAGCTGGCGCTGGATGCCGTGCGCGGCCGGGCGCTGCAGATCAGGCGCCGCGCGCGCACCGAGCTGCCCCGTTCGGACGGCACCCTGGGGATGGCCCGAACCGTCGTCACCGACTGGCTCACCGAATGGGACCGGCGCGCGGTGATTCCCATCGCGACCACCGTGGCCACCGTCTTCATCGAAAACGTGCTCCACCACACCGAGAGTGCCCCGGTGCTAATCGTCGAAAGCCATCGCGAGGCCGTCACCGTCGCCGTACAGGACGCCAGCGACCAGTTGCCGGTCCGGCACGAGGACGGCCGGCGCGGCGCGGAAACCGTGTCCGGTCTGGCCATCGTTTCCGCGCTGTG
Organism: Mycobacterium sp. E1715; assembly: GCF_001667625.1. Classification (NCBI taxonomy): domain Bacteria; kingdom Bacillati; phylum Actinomycetota; class Actinomycetes; order Mycobacteriales; family Mycobacteriaceae; genus Mycobacterium; species Mycobacterium sp. E1715. The sequence continues at coordinate 20,423 of NZ_LZJJ01000298.1, read as the reverse complement.
CCGGACGTGGGGCGCCACCCCCACCTCGTCCGGCAAGACCGTCTGGGCGATGGTCGGTCACGACGATCGATTCTGACGACCGCGAGTAGTGTTCAAGTCCTTCGGCCAGGCTCGATGCGGACGGGACTTGAATGGACGGCACGACTGACGAGGCTTTCGAGGCCCTGCTGCGCTACATGCGCGATTCGCGGGGCTTCGACTTCACGGGGTACAAGCGCACGTCGCTGATGCGCCGGGTCCGCCACCGAATGGATCAGGCGGGCTACAGCACATTCGAGGAATACCTCGACTTTCTGCAGGCCAGTTCGGACGAATTCGCGGCCCTGTTCAACACCATCCTGATCAACGTCACCGCCTTCTTTCGCGACCCGGACGCGTGGGAGTACATCGCTTCCGAGGTCATTCCGCGGATGCTGGCCGAGCGTGGTCCCGGCGATCCGATTCGGGTGTGGAGCGCGGGATGCGCCTCCGGCGAGGAGGCCTACACGCTGGCCATGCTGCTGGCCGAGGCGCTGGGCGCCGAGGGTTTCCGGCAACGGGTCAAGATCTACGCCACCGACATCGATGAGGACGCGCTGACCGAGGCGCGGGCGGCGTCCTATGACGCCAAGGCCGTCGAGTCGGTGCCGCCCGATCTCCTGGCGCGCTATTTCGAACAGGTCAACGGCCGCTACGTGTTTCAGAAGGAGTTGCGCCGCGCGGTGATCTTCGGCCGCAACGATCTGGTCAAGGATGCGCCCATCTCCCGCGTCGACCTGCTGGTGTGCCGCAATACGCTCATGTACCTCAACGCCGAGACTCAGCGAAACGTCCTGGGCCGCTTGCACTTTGCGCTCGCACCGCAGGGCACGCTGTTCCTCGGGCACGCCGAGATGTTGCTCAGCCACGGCGACCGGTTCACGCCGCTGAACCTCAAGCACCGCATCTTCCGCAAGGCGGTCGGAAGCCACAGCGGGGTCGAGCGCTACGACCCCGCCGGTGCGTTCTACGAACGCAACGTCGACCTCACGGGCCTGACGACGGTGCGTGACTTGGCTTTCCGCGCCAGCCCGGTGGCCCAGATCGTGATCACCGGCGAGGACACCGTCGCGATGATCAACCAGCAGGCCGAGGCGCTGTTCGGGCTCTCGGCCCGCGACATCGGCCGGCTGCTGCGCGACCTCGAAGTCTCCTACCGCCCGGTCGAGCTGCGCGCCTATCTGGAGCAGGCCAAGGTGGAGCGGCGCTCGGCGCGCATCCAAGACGTCAAGTGGCAGCGACCGGGCGCCGAGACCGTTTGGTTCGAGATCCACGTCAATCCGCTGGTCGACGCCGAGAACGGGCTGCTGGGCGTGTCGATCGTGTTCTTCGACGTCAGCGCGACGCGCGCGCTGCTGGACAAGGTGGTCCAGACCAATCGCCAGCTGGAAGTGGCGTACGAGGAGTTGCAGTCCACCAACGAGGAACTGGAGACCACCAACGAGGAATTGCAGTCCACCGTGGAGGAATTGGAGACCACCAACGAGGAGCTGCAGTCCACCAACGAAGAGCTCGAGACGATGAACGAGGAGCTGCAGTCCACCAACGACGAACTGCACACCATCAACGACATGTTGCGGGAACGCAGCCTCGAACTCGACGAGGCGAAGGTCTTCCTCGATTCGCTGGTCGACTCGGTCCAGATGGGCATGGTGGTGGTGGATCGCGAGATGAAGGTGATCCTGTGGAACCGCGGGTGCGAAGAGCTGTGGGGCCTGCGGTCCGAGGAGGCGGTGGGAACCCGGCTGACCGCCCTGGACATCGGCCTGCCCCTGGACAGCGTGCGGTCCTTGATCGGCAATGCGTTCGTCGACGCCGACAGTTCCGGTGAGACGGAAGTCGACGCGATCAACCGCCGGGGGCGCCCGACCCGGGTGCGCGTCACGTGCACGTCGTTCCGGTCGGGTGAGGGCACGGTCGGGGGCGCCCTGTTGCTCATGGAGGTCGTGAGCTAGCCGCGTCAGTGGCCCCACCGCGCGGCCGCTTCCTCGGCCGCCTGGTGCGCCAACTGCGCGCGCCGCCGCGACTCCGCGGCCCTGCGTCGCGCCATCGCCACCGATTCGGTGGTGGCGCCGAGTCCGGCGGATAGGTCCCTGCGTCGACGGCTGAGCTCTTCGGCGCGTTCGCGCGCCAGGTCGGCCCGGCCCGCCGCGGTGTTCACCAGGTCGCTGCGCCGGAGTTCGGGCAGTTCGCCGACGTCCTCCGCCCCGCACCGGTCGCCACCGTGGTGCGGCGGCGGTTCGGGCAGCGGCGCTCCCTCGACGATGCCGGTCAGCACGCGGCCGATCTGGTGGATCGGCAGCACGAGGTCGGCGCCGGCGCGCGCCGCCGCCACGGGCATCGACGTGTACAGGGCCGTCTCCGGACTCTCCGCGATGACGATGGCGCCGGCCCGCTTCATCGCGGAGGTACCCGCGGCCCCGTCCTGCCCGGAGCCCGACAACACCACCGCGACGCTGCGCGGTCCGTACGAGGCGGCGACCGACCGCAGCAGCACGTCGAAGCGGCGCACGCCCAGATCCCTGATCGGGCGCAGGCGACAGCAGCCGTCCGGCGTCAGTTCAAGGTGCATCCCCGGCGGACAGACCACCGCCTGACCCGGGCAAAGGGGCCGCCCGTCGTGGGCCCAACAGACTTGCTGTGCGGTCTGCCGCCGAAGGATCGCCGGGAGGACGCTGTCGTGGGCGCCGAGGTGCTGCTGCACGACGATGGCGGCCGGGAAATCGCCCGGCAGATCACCGAGGACCGTCGAGAGCGCGTCCAACCCCCCCGCCGACGACAACAGGACTACCAGTTCGACGGCGGGCCGATGCGGGTCGCTGGCCACCCTTTCAGTCTTCCAAATCGACGACCACACCACAGTCCGGCGAACGATCCCGCCCCACCGCGGCTATCCGCCATGCGAAACGGCGGCGCTTCAGGCGAAGCCCCGCGCCGCCACGGTTTCGCCGGTATGGGGCCGGGTACGCCATCACGCCATGGGCGACGCAACGGGGTTGAAGTGAGGATTGCGATCGTCAGCGGCGACGACATTGTCGGTGACGACCCGCAGGAACTGTCCGCCGCACTGGCGGCCCGCGGAAATGCCGTCACCAGGTTCGTCCGGCAGAACCGACGGCGGCCCGCGGGGATCGGAACTTGCGGCCACCGCACAGTGTCGATCTCCGTCGGGCCGCGGTCGACGAATTCGGACCTGGACGTGCTGCCCTACGTCGGCGACTGGGCGGGGGCGCTCGCAGACGAGTGGTCCGCTGAGGCGCCCGACGTCGTGCACGCGTACGGGTGGCTGGGCGGTTTGGCCGCCCAGCTGGCCGCACGGCGCCAAGGGGTGCCGGCCGTCCAGAGTTTCCTGGGCCTGGCCACCGCGGGCGCGGCGCCCTCGCCCATGGGCGCGCCGGCGGAGGGCGAACGGCTCCGCGTCGAACCGCTGTTGGCTCGCAGCGCCAACTGGGTCACCGGTGAGAGCTCCGACGACGTCGACGCGCTCGCCAGGCTGCGCCGCAGCCGGGCCCGCGTATCCGCTTTGACAAGCGGGGTGGACGTCGAGCGATACAACTCGAGCGGCCCGGCGCAGGCCCGCACCGACCTGCATCGCATTGTGTGCCTTGCGCCGAACCCCAAGCCGTGCAACGGCTTCGACATTGTCATCAGGGCGCTGGCCAGGGTCCCGGGCACGGAACTGGTGCTGGCGGAGACGGAAGCCTCGAATCGTGAGTGCGACGAGGCGCGGCTCAAACTACAACTTCTCGGCGCCGGGTTGGGGGTGTCCGACCGGGTCCGGTTTGCGGGCACCGTTTCCGGCGATCGACTGGCGATGCTGCTGCGGTCCGCCGATGTGGTCGCCTGCACCCCGCGACAACCTCCACGCGCCACCGCGGTGCTACAGGCGATGGCCTGCGGCGTGGTGGTGGTGGCCTACGGCGTCGGCGTGCTCAGGGACGCCGTGGTGGACAACGTCACCGGCCTCGTGCTGCGCCCGGAAACTCCCACCCAGTTGCCAGCCGCGTTGAGAAGCCTTCTCGCGCAGAGGTTTCAGTGTATGAGCATGGGTTCTGCCGGTCGCAGTCGTGCGCTGTCTCGATATGCCTGGGACCGGATCGCGCTCGACTGCCTTAACATCTACCAACGGGCGGGTTCCACAACTTGGATGCCGCAACGCTTGCAGTCATCGGGCATCCGGTGATGCAATGAGGGCAGCGCGCAACACCCTGGGGGAGCGCCGACTATGACCGCCTTGACGAGCGTTACCGACAACACCGGCCCCGGTGAGGTGGCCGGCGCGGTCGGCCGACTGCCCGTTACGGACCAAACCGACCCCAGCCGCATGGGCGATGCTGTGCGGCAAGCCCGGGATCCGGGCTCGGCACTTCGGCGCGACCAGTTCCGCACCGTCGATCCGCGGGCCGCGCGGCAGTTCCTGGCCGGCGCCTACCACCCCGCCTGGCGCATCGCCGGACTCACGAGCCGGTCGGCCGTCTCCCATCGGCGGTGCGAAGCGGGCGCCGCGACGGTCGACGACGTGATGATCCAGGGCCGCGTCTCGCTGGAGATTGTGGCCTCCGAAAGCATCATCGTGATCCAGCCCCGCGGGGGCTCGATGAGCGTCGCCGGGGGGCCGCCCGCGACGGTGGATTTCCCGGTGCTGGTCGCCCAAGGCATGCCGTGCGTGTTGCAGTGCAACGGCGCCCGGTTCGATGTGGTCAGCCTGGCCGCCGACGTGCTGCACAAGGTCGCCGCGGACTGGGGTGCCCCGCCAGCCCGGCAGATTCATTTTTCGGATTGGCGCCCGCGTTCGCGCGCCGCCGTGCGGGCGTGGCACCGGGCGCTGGATTACGTCGCCTTGACCCTGGCCGGACCGGACACAGCTGACCAGCCACTCGTGGTCGCGGGGCTGGCCCCGTTGCTGGCCGGCGCGCTGCTGGAATGTTACCCGTCCAACGTCACGGAGCTGGACCTGGCCAATGAGCCCGCACTGCCCGAAACCCTCAAGGACGCAGTGGCTTTCATCCATCGACACGCCGGCGGGGACGTCAGCATCAACGACGTCGCGGCCGCGGTGCACCTCACGCCCAGGGCGGTGCAATACCTCTTCCGCCGCCAACTCGGCAGCACCCCAACGGAATACATCCGCCGCGTCCGCCTCAGCCGGGCCCATCAAGACTTATTGGCCGCCACGCCATCCCACGCCACCGTCACGGAGATCGCCCAGCGATGGGGTTTCGCGCACACCGGCCGATTCGCGGTGCTGTACCGGCAGACCTACGGTCAGAGCCCGCACACCACCCTCCGGCACCTGACCGCGGGGTCGTGATCGCGACACGCCGCTGAGCCGCAGGTCAGATCCGCGGTCCGCTTTGAATCGCCAGGTCCCAAGCCGACGCGCCGAACGATGTTTTTCGCACGGCGAGCCGTAGGTGAAAACGCCTGGTTGAAGGCGAATCCGGGTCGCGCGGCCGAGGGCGGGTGGCCGGTTATGAGCACCGCCGGTCGCCATTGCCGGTAGGCTTGGGTCAGGTTGAGTCCCCAGCTGCCGTTATCAACGGGCGCCAAACGGACACCGTCGTCGCTCGCCCTGCCTTATCAAGCCTGAAGGGCGCACATTCACATGACTGCTTCACCCGATCTACGTACACCCGATCGACATACGCCCGAGCTGCTCGGGGAGCCCCGTAGCCGCTACCAAATCGATTGCGCCGGAGTGCAAATCCACGTTCACGCCCGCAGCACCGCCACGGTCTTACGCGTCGAGGGAGAAATCGATGCGGCCAACACGGACCTGATCGCCGAGGCGATTCGGCGCTTTTCTCGGCTCAGGGCCCCGCTTGTCCTCGACCTCACCGGCCTGGATTTCCTTGCCGGTTCGGGCCTTCGAGCGCTGCTCGCCCTCAACGAGGAGCATCGGCAAGCCCAGCTGCGCTGCTGCATCGTCAGCGGCGCGGCGCTGCGCCGGCTCACGCGGGTGCTGCCCGAACACCGCCTGCCCATTGCCGACTCGGTCGATGCCGCCCTGGCGCACATCGAAGGCGCGACCACGGCCCGCCGGCGGCTGGTATCGGGCCCGGCCCGGCAGCACGAGCCGCAGCACGACACGGCGACGCGACTCCGCGGGCTCGCGTCCTAGCGGCCCAATCGGCGCATCAACTGGTCAGCGGCGTAGCGACCGCTGGCCATGGCGCCGTGCACCGTCGCCGGGTTGTTGACGCCGACCGCCTCCCCGGCCAGATAAAGCCGGTCGCCGACCGGTTCTTGCAACCGGCGCCGGTCGTCGAGGCCGGAGCCGGGCGCATGAAAGGAGTAGGCTCCGCGCGCATACGGGTCGGCGCTCCAATCCGATGTCTTGACCTCCACGGGCGCGGCGTCGCCGAACAGGCGGCGGGTGATGGGCCTCGCGGTGGCGATCAGATCCTGTGGGGCCGAGGACTCCACGGCCCGGCCGCGCCCGCCGGCGTTGAACGCCAACACGATTGGCCCCGCGGCGGCGGGCAGCGTGAACCATTGCGCCCACGTGCCGCTGTCGGCGGCGAGGTACTGATAGAAGGCGTTGTCCACCGTCCAGCCGCGCCGGTCGAAGCGGAAGAAACTCTTGGACAGCACCCCGAACCCCAGGGCGTCCACCGCGTGGCTGTGGCGGCTCGGCAAGGGCGGATCGAACGTAATGGCACGGGCTTTCAGCACGCCGAGCGGGACGGTGACGATCACGGCGGGGCCCTGGAACGACCGATCTTTCGCGCGAACGGTGACGGAGTCGTCGCGCTGCGCGATTCCGGTCACCGGTGTGTTCAACTCGACCTGAAGCCCGCCGGCGAGGAGCCTCGGCAGCGCGTCATAGCCGTTCGTGATGACGTCCTGATCGCCGCCGGTGTAATCGCCCTCGTCAAAAGTGATGGTGGACAGTTGATCCGCGTCGGCGGCGAATTCGTCCTCGATCTCGGTGGTCAGGTAGAAGGCCAGCTGGGCGCGGTCCGCGGCCGAAAGGCCCTCGGAGACGGCCGCCGCGTTGACGGCGGCCGCCAGGCTGCCAGCGTCGACTTGGTAACGCGCCCGCTCCACGAACGCGCGCCACGGCGTCGGGTCATAGTCCAGCGGTGGGAGTTTGGGATCGACGACCAGCTTGGCCCAGCCGTAATAGTCGGTCGTGACCAGCTGAGCCTGCGCCCGCCGCGCCAGCTCCAGCAACGGGTTGTCCGCCGTGCCGTGGATCCACGACGCTCCCATCTCCAGCGGTGCGCCCCAATCGCGGTCGGTGTGGATGCGGCCGCCGATGCGGTCGCGGGCCTCGATCACCCGCACCGGCCATCCCGCGTCGGCGAGGACACGAGCGGCGGACAGGCCGGCCATCCCGGCCCCGACGACAAGGATCGACCGGGTGTCCGGTGGGGGCGGCCGCGCGGGCGGCGGACGCCGTGGGGCGCACGCGGCCATCAGTCCGCCGCCCACCACACCGGTGGTCGCCGCGATGAATTCCCGACGGGACATCGGGTACACGGGTGTTAGCGTCTCATACGAGAAACGGTTTGCCGGATTTACCGAATCCGAACGGACGTGGGGGATAAACTTGCGACAGTCCTTAACTGCGGCGACGAGGCCGAGTTGAATGGGGGAGCGGCGATGAGTGCTCGGCGATCGGCTCGCGTGATCGACCCCTATCCCGACGTGTTGCCCCCCAGCCAGACCGTGAGCGTCCGGGCCACCGACGGCACCCGCCTGCACGCCGAGGTCTTCGGGCCCGCCGACGGCTACCCCATCGTCCTGACGCACGGCATCACGTGCGCCATCCGGGCCTGGGCATACCAGATCGCGGACCTGGCCAACGACTACCGCGTGATCGCCTTCGACCACCGCGGCCATGGGCGCAGCGGTATGCCCCGCCGCGACGGCTACAGCCTGAAACACCTTGCCTCCGATCTGAATTCGGTGCTGGATGCGACGCTGGCGCCGCACGAGCGCGCCGTGCTGGCCGGGCATTCGATGGGTGGCATCACCATCGCCGCGTGGTCGGCGCGGTACCGGCACATGGTTCGCCGCCGCGCGGACGCCGTCGCGCTGATCAACACCACCACCGGGGATCTGGTCCGCAAGGTGCAATTGCTGTCGGTGCCGCACGGGCTGTCACCCGCGCGAGTCGCCGCCGCCCGCGCGCTGATCCACGCGTTCGGCGGGTTCCCGATCCCGACCGCCGCCCGGATTCCGAGCCGCTATCTGGTCGGCATGCTGGCGGTGGGCAAGGAGGCCGACCCGGGCATCGCCAGGATCGTGCACCAGTTCTTCGAACAGACGTCACCCGCGGGGCGCGCCGGCTGCGCCAGGATGCTGGTCGCCGCCTTGGGGTCGCGCTACCTGGAGCTGGACGGTTTGACGGTCCCGACGCTGGTCATCGGCAGCGAACGCGACCGGCTGACCCCGATCAGCCAGGCCCGCCGGATCGCGGGCACGGCGCCCAACGTCGTCGGCCTGGTCGAGCTGCCCGGCGGCCACTGCTCGATGCTGGAACACCCGCGCGAGGTGAATCGGCATTTGCGGGCGCTCGCCGAATCGGTGATCCCGGACGTGCGGATCAGTTCATAACAGGGCGGTGATCTCGGCGGCCGCCCGCTGGCCGGACCGCACGGCGCCGTCGAGGAATCCCGTCCATTCGTCCGCCGTCTCGGTGCCGGCCCAGTGAATCGGGCCGACGGGCTCGCGCAGGAACGGCCCGAATCGGGTCCACGAACCCGGAGGAACCGCCGCGGTGGGACCGCCGGGCGCGAACTGCTCTGCGCCCCAACGGTGGTCGACGTAGTCGAGCGGTTTGAGCGCGTTGTCGCCGAACAACCTGGCGAAGCCGCTCAACGCCGCGTGCCGACGTTGCTCGGGGGCCAGCTCGTCGAACTCGCGCGCGTCGACGAACCCCATCAGGATGCCGGGCCCGTCGGCGTGCGGACTGACGTCGAAGGTGATGAACACCGGTCCGGTGTCGGACAGCGCCTGCCCGGAGAAGCCGTCGGCCCGCCAGAAGGGTGTGGAGTAGGCCGCATAGGCCTTGCTGAGCTGGCCCTGCGGCCAATGCCGCGCGAGTTGGTGATACTCGGCGGGCAGTGGGGGAGCGAACTCGATCGACGCGCGGTGGGCGGGCGGGACCGCGACCACCACGAATCCGGCCTCGGCCTGGCCGACGTCGGTGGTGACCGTGACCCCCGCGCCGTGCCGGTCGATGCGGCGGACCGGCGCGCCCAGCACCACGCGGGTGCCCAGCTCGGCCGCCGCGGCCTCGGCGATCTGCTGGGTGCCGCCCGGAAAACGGTCCTGCTGGGCGCCGTTTTCGACGTCGAGCAGCCGGTCCAGGCCGCCGGCGGCGTGCGTGTAGCGGGCCGCGTGCAGCATCGAGACGTCGTCGGGCTCGCACCCCCAGGTCACCCGGGACACGATCGCCAGCAGGTCACGCGACGACGCGGTGGCACGCACCGAGCGCAGCCAGCCGCCGAGCGAGACGTCGTCGAGCTCGGACGCCCGACGCGCGTCCCACGGGGCGTCGAGCGGGATGCTGCGGGCGATCCGGTCGAATTGCCAACGCAATCGGCCGATGTCGAGCAGCCCGGTCAGCGAGAGTTTGGGAATGGTGCCGCGGTAAGAGTGCGTCCAGCCGCGCCAATGGATGACGTTCTTGCCGTCGTGATGGGTAGGAGTGGTCGGGACGTCGAGCTCGGCGGCCAACGCCAACACCGCGTCCTGGGTGGGTCCGACAAAAGTGCCGCCCAGATCGGCGGGCAACCCGGCCACGCTGCCGGTGAAGGACCGACCGCCGACGCGGTCGCGGCCTTCGAAGACCACGACGTCATGACCCTGGCGGGCCAGCTCGCGCGCCGCGGCAAGCCCCGCGAATCCTGCACCGACCACGACAACGTCGACGATCCACGGCGGATTTGGCACGGGGAACAGTCAACCGCAATTCTTGCGATTTCGTAGGGCGAATGCCCGACACCCACGAACGTCGACTTGTTGCGCGAGATGGCCCGAAAATCTCCGACAAGTCGACGTTCGCGGGCTGCCTAGGGGGCGACCGTCAGCCAGTCGGCGAATCCCGACGGGTCGTGGCGGCCCAGCGCGCCGTGCTCGTAGAGTCCCCAACCCTCCACCGGCTCGCGCTCGCCGTCGCGGCACACCGCCCGGCCGACGTGGTCGATGACGCCGAAACCCGACCGCGCGACGATCCCCGGGTCGGTCATGTCGTAGGTCAACCGTTCGACGAACTTCTCACCCTTCCACGTGCCGTGCAGCCAGTCCGAGTCGCCGCCGTAGCCGCCGCCGACGTGGATGGGCACCGGCAGCTTGGACTCCACGTCGAAGTGGACCGGCGTGCCGTCGGGGGCGGTGGCGTCGATCGTCGCCCCGGTCGGGATGCGGGTGCCGGACCGGTAGTGGATCTTCACCCGCGGCCAGCCCAGCTGCTCGACGCGGCCGTCGCGCCAGATCCGGGTGCAATCGTTGAGCGAGCGGAAGCCGTCGGGCGCTTCCTGGATGATGAGCACGATGGCGAACTCCTCGAACGCCATCGGCACGTAGAGCCACCACATGCCCTCGAACGGCGGGTCCGCGGGTCGCCCGGCGGGCTCCGGTTCGCCGATCGGCCTGATGCCCCAGGACCGGTCGCGGCTGCCGAGCCAGGTCGCGGGGTCGACGGCGATCTCCTCGCCGTCGATGGCGATGCGACCGCTCCAGCTGCCCAGCTGGGCGAACCGCTGGGCGTCCAGGGTCACCCGGTTGCCGGACCGCATCAGGTGCGGCTGCTCCTGCACGACGTCGAACAGCCCCTCCCAGGTGAGATCGGCCGCGATGCCCTCGGTTTCGTCAAGGACCAGCCGCAGCTTGTGCAGCGGCTCGACGACCTCGATCCGATAGCCGTTGACCTTCTGGTTCAGCCGGTCCTGGTCGATCGCGTCGGACAGGTGCACCGCGGTCTGGGTGTCCCCGCGCCGGACGAGGAAGAACGCGTCCTTGACACCGAGGTTGGGGTAGTAGCCGATGCCGCTGATGACGAAGATGTCTCCGGTGCGGTCGTGGGCGTTGAAGTAGGAGCGGTCGTAGAAGTTGCGGTCCGAGGAGCCCGGCCACGCGATCGGCTGCGGGATCTGATGTACGGGGAACTCGTCGAGCGGTCCGAGCATTACTGATCCTCTCCGATCAAACGCTTCATCAATCCGGCGTGGTAGAACAGCGATTCGACATCGTCGGGCTTCTCTGTTTCGCCGAAGTGCACCCGGCGCGCGCCGGTGCGCATGAACACGCAGGCCCACATGACACCCGAGTAGACGTAGAACCAGCGCAGGTCGCCGACCTCCACGCCGGTCAGCCGCTGGTAGGTGGCGCGGACGTCTTCCTCACGCATCACCTCCGGCAGTCCGGGCAGCCCGGCCAGGCCGGTCAATTCTTGAAAAACCATGTGGGCGTAGATCATCCACGCCACGTCGAGCTCGCGCGGTCCGAGCGTGACCATTTCCCAGTCCAGCACCGCCACCGGGGAGAAGTCGCGGTAAAGCACGTTGCCTACCCGGGCGTCGCCCCAGAGCAGTACGGGCTCGCGGCTGGCCTGTTCGGCCGGCCAGTGCTCCTCCAGCCAGGCGAAGGTCCGCTCCAGCAGCGGTGAGGTGCCGATGTCGGGCACCGCGAAGTCGTACCAGGACCGCACCCAGTTGAAGTGCCGGCGCAGCGCGGTGTCGCCGTTTTGCCCGTCGGACAGGAAGCCAAAGGTGTTCTGGGCGTCCGGGATTGAATGCAACTTGGCCAGCACCCCGACGGTCGCGTCCTGCAGTTCGCGCTGGCGTTCGGCGGGGGCGTCGGCGAACCAGTTGTTGCCGAACGTGTAGGGCATGACGTCGGGCGGCACCACCCCGTCGACGTAGTCCATGACGAAAAAGGGCGTGCCCAGCACCTCGCCGGTGGGCTCGAGCCAGCGCACCGGCGGGACCGGGACGTCGGTGATTTCGCCGACCTTTCGGATCACCTCGAATTGGTGGTCAAGCCGATAGGTGGGGAAGACCTGCACATCTTCGGGGGCGGGGGCGACCCGGGTCACCAGCTTCTGCTCGACAGGCTCGCCGTCCTGCTGCCAGCGGGCGGTCAGGATGATCGTTTCCGAGGACATCCCCGTCGAGTCGACGCCGCTTTCGACGGTGACCTCCGGGTTCGCACCGGCGGGTAGGACGGTCGACAGCCATTGCGACATGACGGCGGGTAGCGTCGTGACGTCGCGGCTGGAGCGCTGAAGTCGGTCGACCTTGTCGAGCACGGGTTCGTTGGCCACGGGTGCCTCCATTCTGTGAGACTTCGTTCTCTTTGAGACGTTCCCTTTGAGACCTGGGCTCGGCAATTACGATACGGTAGGTAGCGTTATGAAAGCAGACCCGTCCGACATTGACAAGGCCCCCGGCGCCGGCCGCCCGCGGGACCCGCGTATCGACTCGGCCATCCTATCGGCCACCGCGGAACTGCTTGTCCAAATGGGCTATTCAAACCTGAGCCTGGCGGCGGTCGCCGAGCGTGCGGGAACCACGAAATCCGCGCTGTACCGGCGGTGGTCGAGCAAGGCCGAGTTGGTGCACGAGGCGGCCTTCCCGGTGGCGCCGACCGCGCTGGAGGCGCCGGCCGGGGATTTCGCCGCCGACGTCCGCATGATGATCGAGGCCACCCGCGACGTCTTCACCACCCCGGTCGTCCGCGCCGCCCTGCCCGGGCTGGTCGCCGATATGACGGCCGATCCCGCGCTGAACGCGCGGGTGATGTCCCGCTTCGCGGACCTGTTCGCGACGGTGCGGGTGCGGCTGAGTGACGCGGTCGACCGGGGCGAAGCCCATCCCGACGTCGACCCGGACCGGTTGATCGAGCTGATCGGAGGCGCGACGATGCTGCGCATGCTGCTGCGCCCGGAGGACGAGCTCGACGATGCGTGGGTGGAGCAGACGACCGCCATCGTGGTGCACGGGGTGACGCGATGACGGGGCGCCTGTCGGGGCGGACCGCGATCGTCACGGGCGGCAGCCGCGGGCTGGGCCGGGCGATCGCACTGGCCCTGGCGGCCGACGGCGCCGCCGTGGCGGTGGCCGGGCGCACCGAGCAGGTGTGGGACGAGCGGCTGCCCGGCACCATCGGCGAGACGGTCGCCGACATCGAGGCGGCGGGCGGGCGCGCCGTCGCGGTCCGCGCCGACCTGACCGACCGGGACGACATCGCCCGGTTGGTCACCAGCGCACGAGAAGCATTGGGCCCCATCACGATTCTGGTCAACAATGCGGCCTTCACCGCTCCCGGACGCCCGCCGACGCCCGGCGCCGGACAGCGCGCCAAGTCCGTCAAGTCGGCGAGCGGCGCCGCCAAACCCGGGTGGCCCGGGTTCGTCAGCATCCCGCTTTCCGCGTACCGCAGGCATTTCGAGATCGCCGTCTTCGCCGCCTACGAACTGATGCAGCTGGTCTGCCCCGACATGATCGAAGCGGGTGGCGGGGCGATCATCAACATCACCTCGGTCGCGTCGAGGATCCCCGGCGACGGGCCTTATCCGGACCGCGGCGGCGGGGTGCTGCCGGGGTACGGCGGGTCCAAGGCGGCGCTCGAGCACCTGACCCAGTGCGCGGCTTACGATCTGGCCGATCACCACATCGCGGTCAACGCCCTGTCGCCGTCGAAACCGATCCTCACTCCCGGGCTGGCCTACTACGCCCGCGACTTCGATGAGACCGCCGCGGCGGACGAATTCGCCCGGGCGGCAGTTGAATTGGCGTTGGTCGATCCGGAGAAGGTCACGGGGCGCACCATCGGCCATCTGCAGGTGCTCGACGGCAGCTTCCGGCCTTTCCAGCTCGACTAGGCGGGCTTGGTCGCCGTGACGGCGTTGATGATCACGGCGTGCAGGCGCTGCCATTTCGGGGACCGGAATCCGGCCTGCAGCAGCAGGCGTTCGGCGCGGCGCCGGGTCCGGGCCTTGCCGCGACGGCCGATGGCGAGGGTCGGCAGCAGCCACAGCGAGAACTGGTCGACGAGCACCAGGCGCCCGCCGGGCCGCAGCACCCGCGCGCACTCCGTCAGCCCGGCCAGCTGGTCGGACCAGTGATCGAATGACGTGGTGCTGACGACCAGATCGAAGACGCGGTCGGCATAGTTGATCTCTTCGGCCACCCCGCGGTTGAAGCTCAACCGCGGGTCGCGGGCGAGAGTCCTTGCGACGGCGACCATCTGCGGGGCGGCGTCGATCCCGCTGAGGTGTTTGGCGTTCGGGTAGCGGCGGGCCAGCAGTCGCAACAGGTAGCCCGTTCCGCATCCGACGTCGAGCACGTACTCCGGAGCGGTGACGGTCGCGACGGCCAGGTGCGCGGTGCGATCGGCGATTTCGTGGTGCAGCCGGCCGCGCCAGCCACGGTCGTAGCCGGCGGCGCGTTCGTCGAACGCTGCGACATCGCGATGCGGCGGCACCCGCTGAGTGTCTCACCGGGGGTCCCGCTTGGCGAGCAGCTCAGTCGCCCGACTCGGGTCCCTCCGGTGGGTCGGGGTCGCCGCGCAAGAGCTCGTCCGGATGGTGAGCGTGGTTCACCTCTGGTGGCCCGTTGCCCTCCGTCCAGCCGAGCCGCCCGTCGTCGGTGACCTCGGTGCGCCATTCGTCCCGGCTCGCCGCGGCGTGGTGGCAACCGCAGGCGAAGAACAATTTGTCCGCGTCGGTTTGGCCGCCGTCCGCCCAGTCCGGGCAGTGGTGTACTTCGCAGCGGTAGCCGGGTTCGAGGCAGTCGGGCCGCGTGCAACCGCGGTCGCGGGCGTAGCAGACGAGCCTCTGGTCGGCGGTGGCGAGGCGTTTCTGGCGGCCCAGGTAGAGCGGCCGGCTGGTGTGCTGGTCGAACACCGCCAGATAGTGAATCCCCTTGGCTGCCATCCGGATCAGGTCTGGCATCGGCAGTCTCGAATCGCCGCCCGTTCGGGCCGGCCCGGGCATCGGAACCGACGAGTCGACGACCGCGTGTGCGGCGCGGTCGAGTTCGGCCAACGTGGTCGTGACGACCACCGTGACCGGGTGGCCGCGGTGCGTCCCGAGCTCGCCGGAGGCGACGGCGGTTTCGAGGCCCCATTTGAACGCGTCATGGCAGCGTTGCGCCGGTGTGCGCCGATCGCGCACATCCGGGTCGTTGGCGGCCGAGTCCGGTTGGTGGCGTCCGGGCCGCACGGCCCCTTCGACGGCTTCGAAATAGGCGCGGGCCTCGGGGTCGAGCAGCCCGGACAGCCGCGACATGCCGTCGGGCCCCTGCGGGCCCAGGTGCAATCGGCGGCGGCGGGCCCGATCCTCGTCGTTGAAGAGGCCGTCGGGATTGAGGTGGTCGGCGATCCGCCGGCCGAGCTTGGCGACGATCCCGGCGTCGAGTTTGGTCGCATGCCGCACCAGCGTGTGCTCGGCGTCCGCCACATCCAGGGGCGACACGCGCGCGGGGAGCACGTCCACGGCCGCGCAGATCGCGCGAATGTGGTCCTCGCCGACCGCACCCGCCGCCACCGCGGCCGCCAGTTCCGGGAGCTCCGGGGGCACGGGCGGCCCGGTCAGCGAGCGCCGCGGGCGGATTCGGGCCCCGAGCCGGAACCGGCGGGTGATCTCGTTGGGCGTGATGCGCAGCCGCGCCCACAGCTTGTCGCGGACCGCCGGCACGAACCCGCCACCGTCGGGCGGGTCGGCGATTTCGGCGAAGAACCGGTACATCAGCCCCCGGTTGGTGCGCTCCTGGGTCTCCAGCCGTTCGGCCACCTCGAGCCGGAATTCGTTGCCGACGACATCCGAGGACACCACCCGCAGCGCGTCGTGGGCGGCGTCGATCGCGTCGAGAGCGGCGCCAATTCGCTCCCGTGCCTGTTCGGCGCCCATCCGAAGACTCATCCCCCCACGCTATCGAACATGTATTCGAATGATCGCCGCCTAACCGAGATCTGTGGATGGATCACGGACTGTGGATAACCCCCGCTCTGACGTGCCAGGATGAGGCAAAGCCAACCGGTCGAGTGGTGTGCCAATGCCTGGTGTGGACAAGGCCACGGGGCGGGTCGTCGCCCTGATCGTGCTGCTGCTCGTCGTCTCGGCCGCTCTGCGCGGGTATCTGCCGGCCGCCCACCACGGGCCGCGCGGCGAAGCCGCCGGCGGAGGTGCGGCGCTGATATTCGTGGTGGCGATCCTCGGGGGCGCGCTCACGCTGGTGGCGATCGCGGTCATCGCGCGGCTGCGGGACCCGCGCGCGGCGGCCCCGCAGGCCGGCCAGCTGTCCGAGATGCTCGGCACCGGCAGGGGCAGGCCGAGCTGGCGCGTCTTGCTCATCGGGCTGGCCGTGATCGTCGCCTGGCTGTTGATCGTGCTGGCCGGGTCCCGCCTGTTGTCCTCCCACGGCGCCGGCCAGGCGCCACGCCCGCCGGCGACCGGCGCCCCGTCGGCCGAACAGCCCAACGCGCAGGAGCCGCGGCGGCCACATCCACCGAACGGGGACATGTTCGGCATCCTGCTCGCCGCGACCGTTCCGATGATGTTGATCATCGCCACCGGAACGGTCGTCATGTCGCGGCGCCGGGGGCGCGCGGTGACACCGGTCACCGTCGCCGATGACTTCGTGGGATCGCCGGCGCCGCCGACCCGCTCGGAATCGCTGGCGCGCGCGGCCGAACGCGGGCTGGCCGAGATGGCCGATCTCAGCCGCGAGCCGCGCGAGGCGATCATCGCCTGTTATGCGGCGATGGAGCGCGAGCTCGCCAATGTGCCCGGCGCCGCCCCGCAGGACTTCGACACCCCGACCGAGGTGTTGGCCCGGGCGGTCGAGCATCATGCACTGCACGCCGACAACGCCGTCCAACTGGTGAGCCTGTTCGCCGAGGCGCGCTTCAGCCCGCACGTCATGAACGAGGGCCACCGCGACGTGGCGGTGCGCGTTCTCCAGTTGGTCCTCGACGAACTGAGATCCCGGAGTCCAGCATGAAAAAGACTCTGGCCCTTGGCATCTGCCTGATCGTCGGGATCGAGCTGCTCGCGCTCATGCTTCAGGATCGACGGTTGGTGTTGGCCGCCTCCGGTGGTGCCCTCGCCCTGGTGTTGCTTACAGTCCGTCGCGTGCTGGGCCGCGGCATGCATAACGAGGGCGAAGCGGAGTCCGACGACCTCGGCGATTCGTTGCGCCGCTGGCTGGCCAACACCGAGACGACGATCCGTTGGTCGGAGTCCACCCGGGTCGACTGGGATAGGCACCTGCGTCCCATGCTCGCGCGCCGATACGAATTGGCAACGGGCGAAAGGCGATCCAAAGACCCCGCGGCGTATCAGGCGAGCGGTCAGATGCTCTTCGGGAGCGAACTGTGGGAATGGGTTAATCCGAACAACGTCGCACCGACCGGCGACCGGCGACCCGGTCCCGGCCGTGGGGCGCTGGAAGAGATTCTGCGAAAGTTGGAACAGGTATGACGCTGCCGGCGGCAACAACCACAGCGCACTGCGAGGCGGTGCTCGACGAGATCGAGCGTGTGGTGGTGGGTAAGCGTTCCGCGCTCACGCTCATCCTCACCGCGGTGCTCGCGCGGGGCCACGTCCTGATCGAGGACCTGCCCGGCCTGGGCAAGACGCTGATCGCCAGGTCGTTCGCCGCCGCGCTGGGTCTGCAGTTCACCCGCGTGCAGTTCACGCCGGACCTGCTGCCGGCGGACCTGCTGGGCTCGACCATTTACGACATGCAATCGGGCCGTTTCGCCTTCCGGCCCGGACCCATCTTCACCAACCTGTTGCTCGCCGACGAGATCAACCGCACGCCGCCCAAGACGCAGGCGGCGCTGCTGGAAGCGATGGCCGAAGGCCAGGTGAGCATCGACGGCGAAACACACCAGCTGCCAAAGCCATTCATCGTCCTCGCGACCGACAACCCGATCGAGTACGAGGGCACCTATCCGCTGCCCGAAGCGCAGCTCGACCGGTTCGCGATCCGCCTGGAACTGCGTTACCTCTCCGAGCGCGACGAGACCGCGATGCTGCGCCGCCGCCTCGATCGCGGGTCGAACGAGCCGACCGTCAACCAGGTCGTGGACGCGCACGACCTGCTCGCGATGCGGGAATCGGTCGAGCAGGTGACGGTGCACGAAGACGTGCTGCACTACGTTGTCTCGCTGGCCAACGCCACCCGGCATCATCCCCAGGTGGCGGTGGGCGCCAGCCCGCGTGCCGAACTCGACTTGGTCCAACTCGCCCGCGCCCGTGCGCTTTTGCTCGGCCGCGACTATGTCATCCCCGAGGACGTCAAGGCGCTCGCCGTCCCGGCCGTCGCGCACCGAATCACCCTGCGCCCGGAGATGTGGGTGCGAAAGATTCAGGGCGCCGACGTCGTCGGTGAGTTGCTGCGCCGTCTGCCGGTGCCGCGTACCGGCGGCCAGGGTGGCTCCGGATGAGTGCGGCGTGACCGGCCGCGAGGTCGAGTTCCGCTGGCGCGCATCGCCATTGACGCGCGCCATCGCGACCTGCGCGGGGTTGGCGCTGGCGGCTGCGGTGATCGGCGCGCGGTGGCAGCTGATCGCGTTCGCCGCGCCGCTGCTCGGGGTGCTGTGCTCGATCAGCTGGCAACGACCCGTACCGACGGTCCGCGTGCACGGCAACCCGGATTCGCAGCGGTGCTTCGAAGACGACCGGGCGCGGTTGCGCATTTGGGCGACGGAGGAGGGCCACGCTTTGGGAACCTCCGCGGTCGAGGTGACGGTGCCACCCGTCGAGGGCATGCAGCTCGACGTTCTCGATGCCGACTTCAGGGAAGCCAAAACGGTTGCGGCCGCGGCGCAACGCTGGGGCCGCTACTCCATCCGGGCCCGGGTCGACGCGGTCGCCCGGGGCGGGCTGCTGTCCGGCACGGCCCTGGTCGACGCCGCGGAAGTCATCGTGTTTCCGCTGACGCCGCCCCAGTCGACGCCCATCCCGCAGACCGAGCTGCTCGACCGCCTCGGTGCCCACCTCACCCGGCACGTCGGCCCGGGGGTCGAATATGCCGACATCCGCCCCTACGTGCCGGGAGACCAACTGCGCGCGGTGAACTGGCCGGTGAGCGCGCGCCGCGGCCAGCTGCATGTCACGCAGCGCCTGACCGACCGCGCCGCCGACGTGGTGGTGCTGATCGACACGTATCGGCAACCGGCGGGCCCGGCGACCGCCGCCACCGAGCGCGTCGTGCGCGGCGCCGCGCAAGTGGTGCAGACCGCCCTGCGGCACGGTGATCGCGCCGGGATCGTCGCCCTGGGCGGCAACCACCCGCGGTGGCTGGGCGCCGACATCGGGCAGCGCCAGTTCTATCGGGTCCTCGACACGGTGCTCGGCGCCGGCGACAGATTCGAAAACACCACGGGCACTTTGGCGCCCCGCGCGGCCGTCCCCGCCGGCGCGATCGTCATCGCCTTCTCGACGTTGCTGGATACCGAATTCGCGCTCGCGCTGATCGATCTGCGCAGGCGCGGCCACGTCGTCATCGCCGTCGACATCCTCGACAGCACTCCTTTCGAGGGCGAGCAGGATCCGCTGGTGAATCGGATGTGGGCGCTGCAGCGTTCCGCCATGTACCGCGACATGGCCACCGTCGGCGTCGACATCGTGTTGTGGCATCAGGACGGCGGATTGGAGCAATCCATGGGTGTGCTCCCGGACCGCCGCCGGCGGGTGCGGGGACGGCTCCGTGCCTAGCGGCGAGGCGGGCACGGTGCCGCGCCTGTGGGCCCCGGTGTTCTCCGTCGCGTTCGGTCTGCTGATGGTGGGTCTGGCCGCCGACGGCTCGCACGGGCCGGCGGTTGCCGCGTGGGTGGCGGCCCTGATCGCGGTGGCCGGGGGAGCGGTATATCGCCCTGCCACAACGCTCGCCGTGTTGCTGGTGGTGGCCACCATCGCGCTGTCCGACCCGCCGCTGGTGTTCGTCGCGCTGTCCGGGCTGTGCGCCGCCGCGTATCTCGTGTGCCGCCACGCGGCCGGCGCGTCGGCCGGGGCGGTGCTGGGCAGCTGGCCGACCGTGGTTGGCGCGGTGGGTTTTACGTTCGCCGGGTTGGTCGCGACGGCATTCCCCCTGCAATTGCCGTGGTTGCCATTGGCCGCACCGCTGGCGGCGCTGGCGGTCTACGTGCTGGCCGTGCGCCCGTTCCTGAGCTGAACTCAGTGCAGCAGTTGGGCGGCCCGATCGGCCAGGTCGAGCAGCGGCTGCGGGAAGATGCCCAACGCCACGGTGACCGCGGCGCACACCGCGATCGCCGCCTTGCTCAGAATGCCCGGCGCCACCACGTGCGGGGTGTCGTCGGTCGCCTCGGTGAAGAACATCGACACGATCACCCGCACGTAGAAGTAGGCGGCGATGCCGCTGGCGACGACACCGACGATCACCAGCGGCGCCGCGCCACCCTGGGCTGCGGCCTTGAACACG
>NZ_LZJJ01000297.1:0-2654 GCF_001667625.1 Mycobacterium sp. E1715 | reverse complement strand
CCGGCGACGCGCTCGGAGACCGAATCACGGGCGGTGAGCACCAGGATGGGTAGGTCGTCGCCGGTGCTGCGGAGCTGACGGCAGACCTCGAGCCCGTCCAGCCGCGGCATCATCACGTCGAGCACGAGCGCGTCGGGCCGGTCGCTCGCGATCATCTCGAGCGCCTCCAGCCCGTCATGGGCCAACTCGACCGAGTAGCCATTGAAGGAAAGCGATCGGCGCAGCGACTCACGCACTGCGCGATCGTCGTCGACGACCAGTATCCGCACGGGCCTAGTGTCGTCCCGACGCCTGAGAGCCGGCTGAGAGGCGCGCCGGGTATTTGCCGAGATTAACTAACGCCGGTCCAGGTCGATCAGACCGAGGCGGGCCGCCTTGAGCAGCCGGCGGGGCACCTTGTGCTTCTGGCCGGCGACCGTCACACCGACGAGTTCGGTCTTGGTGGCCTTCCACTGCGCGCGACGGCTACGGGTGTTCGCGCGCGACATCCTGCGCTTGGGTACGGCCATGGTCGGGCCTAACTCCTCGTGTCGGGGGCTTGTCGCGCGGCGTGGCCGGTGCGGCCGAACGTGCGACGATTGCTCCCAGGATAGTCGGTGGCCTGCCGGGCACCAAAACGAAGCCCTCTGGCGCCGAGATGGCCGTGGCGGTTGTGATCCGGGCGCCGTCCACGACCGTGGCGGCAATCTCGACGTCGGAGGCGAGGGGCGTCCTTGACGTGACACTGGCGCGACCCGCTAACCTACCGGTTGGTTGGTTGGTTTGCGCTCACCGGTGAAACGCAGATTGGAGGACTGCATGGCCTCAGCTCCTGGTCGTGACGCGGTCCGGATCGCGAACTGCTCCGGGTTCTACGGCGACCGGCTGTCGGCGATGCGCGAGATGCTCACCGGCGGCGACGTGGACTACCTCACCGGCGATTACCTGGCCGAATTGACCATGCTGATCCTGGGCCGCGACCGGATGAAGCACCCCGAGCGCGGCTACGCCAAGACGTTTCTGACCCAGCTCGAGGACTGTCTCGGGGAGGCCCGCGATCGGGGTGTGCGCATCGTCGCCAACGCCGGCGGACTCAACCCGGCGGGGCTGGCCGCCGCGATACGCGCCCTGGCCGAGCGCCTCGGCATTCCCGCGCGGGTCGCCCACGTCGAAGGCGACGACCTGCTGGCGCGCGCCGCCGACCTCGGGCTGGGCAGCCCGCTGACCGCGAACGCCTACCTGGGCGCGTGGGGCATCGTCGACTGCCTGGGCGACGGCGCCGACGTGGTCGTCACCGGCCGGGTCACCGACGCCTCGGTGATCGTCGGAGCCGCCGCCGCGCACTTCGGCTGGGGCCGCACCGACTACGACCGGCTGGCCGGCGCGGTGGTCGCCGGCCACGTCATCGAGTGCGGCGTGCAGGCCACCGGCGGCAACTACTCCTTCTTCACGGAGGTCGCGGACCTGACCCACGCCGGCTTCCCGCTGGCCGAGGTGCACCCCGACGGCTCCTCGGTGATCACCAAGCACGCCGGCACCGGCGGGCTGGTGAGCGTCGACACCGTCACCGCGCAATTGCTGTACGAGATCACCGGCGCCCGCTACGCCAACCCCGACGTCACCGCGCGGATGGACACCGTCGAGCTGTCCCCCGACGGCCCCGACCGGGTGCGCATCCACGGCGTGCGCGGCGAACCGCCGCCGCCCACCTACAAGGTGTCGCTGAACAGCATCGGCGGATTCCGCAACTCCATGACCTTCGTGCTGACCGGTCTCGACATCGAGGCCAAGGCGGACCTGGTGCGCCGGCAGCTCGACGCCGCGCTGACCGTCAAGCCCGCGGAGCTGCAGTGGTCGCTGGCCCGCACCGACCACCCCGACGCCGACACCGAGGAAGCCGCCAGCGCGCTGCTGCACTGCGTGGTCCGCGACCCCGACCCCGCCAACGTCGGGCGCCAGTTCTCCTCGGCCGCCGTGGAATTGGCTCTCGCCAGCTATCCGGGCTTTCACGTGACCGCCCCACCGGGCGACGGTCAGGTCTACGGCGTGTTCACCGCCGGCTACGTCGACGCCAAGGAGGTGCCCCACGTCGCGGTGCACGCCGACGGCACCCGGGTCGAGATCGACTGCGTCACCGAGACTTTGGAGCTCGCGCCCGCCGAGCCCCCACCCCTGCCGGAGCCGTTGCCCGACGGCCCGACCCGCCGGGTGCCGCTGGGCCGCATCGCCGGCGCCCGCAGCGGCGACAAGGGCGGCTCGGCCAACGTCGGGGTCTGGGTTCGCACCGACGAGCAATGGCGGTGGCTCGCCAACACGCTGACCGTCGAGCTGCTCAAGGAGCTGCTGCCCGAGGCCGCGGAGTTCGTCGTCACCCGCCACTTGCTGCCCAACCTGCGCGCGGTCAACTTCGTCATCGACGGCATCCTGGGCCAGGGCGTCGCCTACCAGGCGCGGTTCGACCCGCAGGCCAAGGGATTGGGCGAATGGTTGCGCGGCCGCCACGTCGACATCCCCGAAAGGTTGTTATGAATCTGTGGACGACGCCGGAGCGCGAAGAGCTGCGAAAGACGGTGCGCTCCTTCACCGAACGCGAAATCCTGCCCCACGCAGACGAGTGGGAGCGCGTCGGGGAGCTGCCGCGTGAGCTGCACCGTCGCGCCGGGGCGGCCGGCCTG
>NZ_LZJJ01000296.1:0-4336 GCF_001667625.1 Mycobacterium sp. E1715 | reverse complement strand
GCGGCCGTCTACGCCGCGCTGGACGCCAACGCCGACCGGCTGGCCGCCCTGCTCTCCGAGTCATTGACCAATGCGTCTGTGCCGCATCAGCTTTCACGGGCCGGCAACATGCTCAGCGTGTTCTTCACCGACGCGCCGGTGACCGACTTCGCCTCCGCGCGGGCCAGCCAGACCTGGCGCTATCCGCCGTTCTTCCACGCCCTGCTGGATGCGGGCGTCTACCCGCCCTGCAGCGCCTTCGAGGCCTGGTTCGTCTCGGCGGCGCTGGACGACGCGGCGTTCGACCGGATCGCCGAAGCCCTGCCCATCGCGGCCGAAGCGGCCGCCCAGGAGGACAAGCCCTGATGGCCGATCAAACGCGAGTCCACGTGGTGCGCCACGGCGAGGTGCACAACCCGAGCGGCGTCCTCTACGGACGGCTGCCCGGATTCCACCTGTCCGACAAGGGTCGCGAGCAAGCGGCCGCGGTCGCCGACGCGCTGGCCGGCCGGGACATCGTCGCGGTGGTCGCCTCCCCGCTGCAGCGGGCCCAGGAAACCGCAGCGCCGATCGCCGCCAAGCACGACGTGGCCGTGGACACCGACCACGACCTGATCGAATCGGCGAACTTCTTCGAGGGCCGCCGCGTCGGCCCGGGTGACGGCGCCTGGCGCGACCCGCGGTTCTGGTGGCAGCTGCGCAACCCCTTCACCCCGTCGTGGGGTGAGCCGTACGCCGAGATCGCCGCGCGGATGACGACCGCGGTGGACAAGGCCCGCGCGCGTGCGGCCGGCCGCGAGGTGGTGTGCGTCAGCCACCAGCTGCCCGTGTGGACGCTGCGGCTGCACCTCACCGGCAGGCGGCTGTGGCACGACCCGCGCAGGCGGGAGTGCGGGCTGTGCTCGATCACCACCCTGGTGTACGAGGGCGACCGGCTGGCCGACGTCGAGTATCGGGAGCCGGCGGCGCTTTGATCGCATGGCGACTGGCGATGGCGGGGGTCCTGGTGACGACCCTCGTTGCGGGCTGCTCGTCCGGTCGTGACGCGGTGGCCCAGGGCGGCACCTTCGAATTCGTCTCGCCGGGCGGGAAGACCGACATCTACTACGACCCGCCGTCGGCCCGCGGCCGCCCCGGCCCGCTGACCGGCCCCGACCTGGCCGACCCCGCCCACCCGCTGTCGCTGAACGACCCGATCTTCGCCGGCCGGGTCGTCGTCATCAACATCTGGGGCCAGTGGTGCGGCCCCTGCCGCGCCGAGGTCGGCCAGCTGCAGCAGGTCTACGACGCCACCCGCGACGCCGGGGTGTCGTTCCTGGGTATCGACGTGCGCGACAGCAACCGGCAGGCCGCGCTGGACTTCGTCAACGACCGCCACGTGACGTACCCCTCGATCTACGACCCCGCGATGCGCACCCTGATCGCGTTCGGCGGCAAGTACCCCACCACCGTGATCCCTTCCACGCTCGTCCTGGACCGCCAGCACCGGGTCGCGGCGGTGTTCCTGCGCGAACTGCTGGCGGCCGACCTGCAACCCGTGGTGCAGAAGCTGGCCCGCGAGTGACCGGATTCACCCAGATCGCCGCCGCCGGACCGCTCCTGGTGGCCCTCGGCGTGTGCCTGCTGGCTGGGCTGGTGTCCTTCGCCTCCCCGTGCGTGGTGCCGCTGGTGCCCGGCTACCTGTCCTACCTGGCCGCCGTCGTGGGCGTCGACGAGCAGCCCCTGCCCGGCCAGGTCAAAGCGCCGCCGTCGGCGCGGTGGCGGGTCGCGGGCTCGGCGGCGCTGTTCGTCGCCGGATTCACCACGATCTTCGTGCTGGGCACGGTCGCGGTCCTCGGGATGACGACCACGCTGATCACCAACCAGCTGCTGCTGCAGCGGGTCGGGGGCGTGCTGACGATCGTGATGGGGCTCGCCTTCGTCGGCCTGATCCCGGCACTGCAACGCCAGGCCCGGTTCAGCCCGCGCCAGCTGACGACCGTCGCCGGGGCGCCGCTGCTGGGCGCGGTCTTCGCGTTGGGCTGGACGCCGTGCCTGGGGCCGACGCTGGCCGGCGTGATCACCGTGGCCTCGGCCACCGACGGCGCGAGCGTGGCCCGCGGGATCGTCCTGGTGATCGCGTACTGCCTGGGGCTGGGCATACCGTTCGTGCTGCTGGCGTTCGGCTCGGCCGGCGCCGTGGGCGCCCTGGGCTGGCTGCGGCGCCACACCCGGGCCATCCAGGTTTTCGGCGGCGCGCTGCTGATCGCGGTCGGTGTCCTGCTGGTCAGCGGGGTGTGGAACGACTTCGTCTCCTGGCTGCGCGACGCGTTCGTGTCCGACGTGAGGCTGCCGATCTGATGGCGAGACTCGTTGCCTGGGGGCGCAACACCTGGCGCGCGTTGACCTCGATGGGCACCGCGCTGGTGCTGCTGTTCCTGCTCGCGCTGGGGGCGATACCGGGGGCGCTGCTGCCGCAGCGCAGCCTGAACGCCGGCAAGGTCGACGACTACCTGAAGGCCCACCCGGTCATCGGGCCGTGGCTGGATCGGCTGCAGGCGTTCAACGTGTTCTCCAGCTTCTGGTTCACGGCCGTCTACGTGCTGCTGTTCGTGTCGCTGGTCGGCTGCCTGACGCCGCGGATGATCGAGCACGCCCGCAGCCTGCGCGCCACCCCCGTGGCCGCCCCGCGCAACCTGGCCCGCCTGCCCAAGCACGCCAGCGCGCAGCTGCCGGCCGACCCCGACGAGCTGAACGCCCTGGCGAACAACATCACCGGCCGGCTGCGCGGCTGGCGCACCGCCATCCGACACCCCGACGACGACGAGGCCGGCCTGGTCGAGGTGTCCGCCGAGAAGGGCTACCTGCGCGAATTCGGCAATATCGTCTTCCACTTCTCGTTGCTGGGCCTGCTGGTCGCGGTGGCCGTCGGGAAGCTTTTCGGCTACGAGGGCAACGTCATCGTCATCGCCGACTCCGGCCCGGGCTTCTGCTCGGCCTCGCCGGCCGCGTTCGACTCGTTCCGCGCCGGCAACACCGTCGACGGCACGTCGCTGAATCCGATCTGCATCCGGGTCAACGACTTCCAGGCGCACTACCTGCCGTCGGGGCAGGCCACCTCGTTCGCCGCCGACATCGACTACCAATCGGGCGGCGATCTCACGGCGAACACCTGGCGGCCCTACCGCCTGGAGGTCAACCACCCGCTGCGAATCGGCGGCGACCGGGTGTACCTGCAGGGCCACGGCTACGCGCCCACCTTCACCGTGAGGTTCCCGGACGGGCAGACGCGCACGTCGACCGTGCAATGGCGGCCGGACAACCCGCAGACGCTGCTCTCGTCGGGGGTGGTGCGCATCGACCCGCCCGCCGGCAGCTATCCCAATGCCGCCGACCGCCGCCAGCACGAGATCGCGATCCAGGGCCTGCTGGCGCCGACCGAGCAGCTCGACGGCACCCTGTTGTCGTCGCGTTTCCCGGCCCTGAACGCCCCGGCGGTGGCCGTCGACATCTACCGCGGCGACACCGGGCTGGACACCGGCCGGCCGCAGTCGCTGTTCACGCTGGATCCGCGACTGATCCAGCAGGGCCGGCTGACCAAGGAGAAGCGGGTCAACCTGCGGGCCGGACAGGAGGTCCGGATCGAGGCGGGCCCGGCGGCCGGCACCGTCGTCCGCTTCGACGGCGCCGTGCCGTTCGTCAACCTGCAGGTCTCCCACGACCCAGGGCAGATCTGGGTGCTCGTTTTCGCCATCACGATGATGGCCGGCCTGCTGGTGTCGCTGCTGGTGCGCCGCCGCCGGGTGTGGGTCAGACTCACTCCGGGGACCGGTACGGTGAACGTCGAGTTGGGCGGGCTGGCCCGCACCGACAACTCCGGGTGGGGCGACGAGTTCGAGCGGTTGACCGAGCGGGTGCTGGACGGCCTGGGTCGGCCCGACGTCGCGGAGGCGGTCAAGCCCCCCGCGTCCAGAAGGAGTTCTGAGGTGGACGTCAAATGAACACACTGCACGTCAACGTCGGGCTGGCACGCTACTCCGACTGGGCGTTCACGTCGGCGGTGGTGGCGCTCGTCATCGCGTTGCTGCTGCTGGCCTTCGAGCTGGCGTACGCAGGCGGCCGCCGTGTCGACCGGCGCGAGCGGGTGTTGGCCGGCGCGGTCGCCTCGGACAGCGTCACCCCCGGCATCGTCGAGGACGTCCCCGGGCGGCCGCTGGACGAGCGCGTCGGGCGGGCCGGGCTGGCCGTGGTCTACCTCGGCATCGGACTGCTGTTCGCCTGCATCGTGCTGCGCGGCCTGGCCACCGTGCGGGTGCCGTGGGGCAACATGTACGAGTTCATCAACCTGACCTGCATGTGCGGGCTGCTCGCCGGGGCG
>NZ_LZJJ01000295.1:0-707 GCF_001667625.1 Mycobacterium sp. E1715 | reverse complement strand
TCGCCGCGGAGCTGCAGTCGGCTGCGTTGAGTTATCAGAATGTGGTGACTCAGCTGGCCAGTGAGGAGTGGGCGGGCCATGACGGTGGGGCGGAATCCGTAGCGGGGGCCGGCGCCGGCGTGGGTGCCGTTGCCGACTCCGGCCAGGGGCATGCCGCCGAGCAGGTTGCCCGGTCCCCCGGCTGCCTCGGGTGCGGCGCTGATCGCGCTGACCGGGAGCGCGGTGTGGCCCATCGCCGGCAGCGCCGGGGCGCCGGTCCAGGCTACCGGCACCGACAACTTGCCACCGATGGAGGCCGCCCCACCGATAGCCGCGGCCGGGTGCACCGCTCCGGCACCGCCGCCGAGCAGACCACCGAGCCCACCCAGACCGGGCAGCGCCTTGGCCGCCGCCGGAGCCGCACCACCGATCAACCCCACCGACTTGGCGATCTGGGTGAAGGTGTTGGCCATACCGGTACTGAAGTACGGCAGACCCTCGGTGTTATAGAACAGGCCGGCGAACGGGCTGTAGCCGTTGACGAGTGTGCCCAGGTTGGTGGGGATGGTGGTTTGGCCGGTCAACAGGAACCACAGCTCTTGCAGCGGGTTGGTCGTCGTCTGAGCGGCGGCGGCGGCCTGCGGGGCCGCGGTCGTCGTGGCGGTGGTGGCCGCCTTTTGCGCGACGTTGGCCGCGTTGCCGGCGGAAGTGTTGGCCGCCGCGTTGGC
>NZ_LZJJ01000294.1:0-11573 GCF_001667625.1 Mycobacterium sp. E1715 | reverse complement strand
GGTGACCAGTATCTACGGCGAATCCAGCTAAGTGTCGATCGCAAGCGCGGCGCAGCCGGGCGAAGCGGGTCGCCACCATCGCATCGGTGGCGATCGCAAGCGCGGCGTAGCCGGGCGAAGCGGGTCGCCACCATCGCATCGGTGGCGATCGCAAGCGCGGCGTAGCCGGGCGAAGCGGGTCGCCACCATCGCATCCCGTCACCCCCGCGTGCGAACATATGTTCGTGCGGTGTGAGGCGTCCATCATGCACGCGGACCTGGATTCGTTCTACGCGTCCGTGGAGCAGCGCGACGATCCGACGCTGCGTGGCCGCCCAATCATCGTCGGCGGCGGGGTCGTGCTCGCCGCCAGTTACGAGGCCAAGGCCTACGGCGTGCGAACGGCGATGGGCGGCGCCCAGGCGCGGCGGCTGTGCCCGCACGCCGTGGTTGTCCCGCCCCGGATGAGCGCGTACAGCCGCGCCAGCGACGCCGTGTTCGAGGTGTTTCGCGACTGCACACCGATTGTGGAGCCGCTCTCGGTGGACGAGGCGTTTCTCGACGTCGGCGGCCTGCGCCGGGTGTCCGGAACGCCGGTACAGATCGCCGGAAGGCTACGCGCCGACGTGCGCGACCGCGTCGGCCTGCCGATCACGGTGGGCATCGCCCGGACGAAGTTTCTCGCCAAGATCGCCAGCCAGGAGGCCAAGCCCGACGGGCTGCTGTTGGTGCCGCCGGACCAGGAGCTCGCGTTCCTGCACCCGTTGCCGGTCCGGCGGCTGTGGGGCGTGGGCGCCAAGACGGCCGAGAAACTCCACGCCCATGGGCTCGTGACCGTCGCCGACGTGGCCGAGCTGAGTGAGTCGACGCTGGCCTCGCTGGTGGGCGGCGCCATGGGGCGCCAGCTGTTCGCGCTGTCCCGCAACATCGACCGCCGCCGGGTGACCACCGGTGTGCGGCGGCGGTCCGTCGGGGCGCAGCGGGCGCTCGGCCGCGCCGGCAACACCATGTCGGCCGCTGAGATCGATGCGGTGGTGATCAACCTGATCGACCGCATCACCCGCCGGATGCGTGCCGCCGGGCGTACCGGCCGCACGGTGGTGCTGCGCCTGCGGTTCGACGATTTCGGACGGGCGACGCGGTCACGGACGCTGCCGTGGGCGACGTCCTCGACGCAGCCGATCCTGGCCGCCGCGCGGGGGCTGGTCGTGTCGGCCGCTCCGCTCATCGCGCAGCGCGGGCTGACGCTGGTCGGGTTCGCGGTGTCGGGGATCGACCGCAGCGGCGCCCAGCAACTGACATTGCCGTTCGATGAGCACGACAACCGGCTCGCCATCGACGCGGCGATCGACCGGGTGCGTGATCGGTACGGCAGGTCCGCGCTGACACCCGCGGTTTTGGTCGGCCACGATCCGGGTACAGAGATGCCACGTCTTCCCGACTGACGGGTTGTGATCGTTCTCACCAATCATTCTCTGCCGCAAGCGATTTCGATGATTTGAGGTTGATCTGAATCAGCCTCTCAGCGCCGCAAGTCTGACGGCCTGATGGTTAGGCTGGCGAAAACCCGACCATCGAAAGTGAGCGACCGAACCCGATGCCGCCGCCGCACCAAGCCCGCGACACCGGCCTGCCCCGCGAAGGTCTCCTGCTCGGTTACAGCGCGCTGCTCGCCTTGTCCGCGGGCTTCGTCAACGCCGTGGCGCTTTTGATCCTGGCGCTGCCCGTCGGCAACCTGACGGCGATCACCACCCAGCTGGGCATGAACACGGCCAACCCCTGGCTCTACGAAGGGCACGTGCTCGCCGCGATCTTCTTGGGCTTCTTGGCGGGAGCGACGGTGGCCGGGGCGATCCTTGCGTCCACCGATGCCCTTGCGGGCCCACGCCACGCCGCTGTGCTCTTCCTCGAGGCAGTGTTGCTCGTGCTCGCCGCGGCCGGTGTCGAGGAGACCGTCGTCAAGGCGCAGATCAACGCCCTGGGCGTCGAACAGACCGCGGTGCAGGCGCTGTTCGCCGCCGCGGCCCTCGGCCTGCAGAACGCGATGACATCGAGCTTCCGCGGAATGGCGATCCGCACCACGCACTTCACCGGGACCGTCACCGACCTCGGGCTGATCCTCGGCCGCAGTCGACTGCACGGAATCGATAAATGGAAAGCCGCGATCCTGGCGACCACCCTCCTGCTGTTCCTCGGGGGCGGCGTGGCCGGAATCGTGTTCGGCGCGCGGTTGGGGGGTTACGCGTTGCTCATCCCGGCCGCGACCTGCGCCACCGTGGCCGCCGCCAATCTATTGCAGAGCGCCGCCCGCAGCGAAGAACCGGTTCCCGAGCACGCCGAACCGGTGCGGGTCTGAGCGGCCGTCTCAATTCGAGCCGGTCCACTCCAGCAGCTTGTCGGCCGGCCAGGTGTTGACGATCCGGTCGACGGGCACGCCCACGTCCAGCGCACGCTGCGCGCCGTAGCCGAGGAAGTCCAATTGGCCCGGCGCGTGCGCGTCGGTGTCGATGCTGAACACGCAGCCGAGTTCGAGCGCCAGCTTGAGCAGCGCGGTCGGCGGGTCCCGGCGTTCGGGTCGCGAGTTGATCTCCACCGCGGTGCCGTGATCGCGGCAGGCGGTGAAGACCGCTTCCGCGTCGAACTTCGATTGCGGACGGATGCCCCGGTTGCCCGATACCAGCCGGCCGGTGCAATGGCCCAGCACGTCGGCGTGCGGATTCGAAACTGCGCGCACCATGCGCCGCGTCATCGCCGAGGCGTCCATCGACAGCTTGGAATGCACGCTGGCCACGACCACGTCGAGCCGCTCGAGCAGCTCGGGCTCCTGGTCCAGGCTGCCGTCCTCGAGGATGTCGACCTCGATCCCGGTGAGGATGCGCATCGGCGCGAACTGGTCACGCAGCTTGTCGATGACGTCGAGCTGCGCACGCAGGCGCTGGGGCGACAGCCCGTTGGCGATGGTCAGCCGCGGCGAGTGGTCGGTCAGCGCGCAATACTCGTGCCCGAGCGCGGACGCAGTCGCCATCATCTCGTCGATCGGTGCCGACCCGTCCGACCAGTTCGAATGCAGATGCAGATCGCCCCGCAACGCCGCCCGGATGTCCCCGCCACCGAGATCCTCTGCGGCCGAACGTAATTCGGCCAGCAGGTCGGGCTCGCTGCCGCACCAGGCCTGGTCGATGACCTTCGCGGTCTTGGGACCGATGCCGGGCAGCGACTGCCAGCTGTTGGCTTGGCCGTGCCGCTCGCGCGCCGCGTCGTCGAGCCCCTCGATGATGTCGGCGGCGTTGCGATACGCCATCACGCGCCGCGGGTCGTGGCGGCTGCGGTCCTTGTAGTAGGCGATCTGCCGCAAGGCCTCTACGGGATCCATGACTCCAGTGTGCCTGCGTGGTGACTGCAAGCGCGGCGGAGCCGGGCGACGCAGGTCACCGCCAAAGCCGTCCGGGTCACCGGAACTGCCCGGCGATGAATCCGGCGAGCAGGACGCCGAAGCCCCCGATCTCGCCGGCGATGAGCAACGCCATCATCACCCCGGTGCCGGGGACGGGGTTCTCGAACTGGTTGACGGTGTCGCGCCGCGCCCCGTGCCCGATGTAGCTGAGGATGGCGCCGACGAAAAAGAAGACGACCACGCCGGCCGCGGCCAGGTTGAGCCACGCCGGCCACGCGCTCAGCTCGACGAAGACCGCCAGCAGCAGCGTCGCAAACGAGTAGAGCAACGCCGCCCGGTGTGCGATGTCGACGTAGGGATGGGCGCGGTGGTCGTCGGCCGTCATGATCTGCCGGTACTTCCAAACCCCGAGGACCAGCGCGAGCAGAAAGATCAGCCCGGCCGCCAGCAGCGTGATCTTGGTGTCGAGCCCGAGGGAGTAATTCATCGCGAGCCTGAGTTTAGTTGCCCTTCATAAAGATCGACTAACGTCGATTCCATGCGATTCGCCTTCAAGACCTCCCCGCAAAACACCACCTGGGCCGACATGCTCGCCGTCTGGCAGGCCGCCGACGACATCGACGTTTACGAGTCCGGGTGGACCTTCGACCACTTCTACCCGATTTTCTCCGACAGCAGCGGGCCCTGCCTGGAGGGCTGGACGACGCTGACCGCGCTGGCGCAGGCCACCAAAAGGTTGCGGCTGGGCACGCTGGTGACGGGCATTCACTACCGCCACCCCGCCGTGCTGGCCAACATGGCCGCCGCACTCGACATCATCTCGGACGGGCGGCTCGAGCTGGGCATCGGAGCCGGCTGGAACGAGGAAGAGTCAGGCGCCTACGGCATCGAGCTGGGCAGCATCCGGGAACGTTTCGATCGATTCGAGGAGGCGTGCCAGGTGCTGACCAGCCTGCTCAGTCAGGACACCACGGACTTCGACGGCAAGTACTACCAGCTCAAGGGCGCGCGCAACGAACCCAAGGGCGTCCAGCGCCCGCACCCGCCGATCTGCATCGGCGGCAGCGGGGAGAAACGGACGCTGCCGATCACCGCCCGCTACGCGCAGCACTGGAACTTCGTCGGCGGCCCGCCCGAGGTGTTCGCGCGCAAGCGCGACGTGCTCGCCGCGGAGTGCGAGAAGATCGGGCGCGATCCGAAGGAGATCATGTTGTCGGCGCACCTGCGCCTGGACGAGCAGCGCAACTACCAGCAGGTCGCCGAGGAGGCGGCCGGGCTGGCGGCCGAGGGACTCGACCTGGGCATCGTCTACATCAACCCGCCCCACGACCCGAGCGTCCTGGAACCGCTGGCCGAGGTCATTCGCGATTCGGGATTGCTGAGCTGATCAACACCGGTACCGGGGACCTTCGCGGTGTGCCGAACATGTCCCCCCGTTTGCTCCGTCGAGCAAACCCCCGCGTCGCACCCGGAGGCGCGCGGCGGGGCGGCTATGCCCCGAAGATCAGTAATTCGGCGGCGGTGACCAGGCGCTCGTGTTTGGCAGGGAACTCGCGGCTCTTCACGGGGTGACGAAACCAGGACCAGGCGATTCGCCCCATCCGGGATCGAGGTACTGGATTGATGTGCACAGTGATCACTCCTGCGATCGTTCCGTTCCGCCGGAGCCCCGATCACTCGCCCGTGTGACGAAGCCCACAACGGGTTATTAGACACCCGCCGCCTGGCAAACGGTGGCAGACTCGCCGATTTTGGGACGTGTGTTTCTGATGTGACTTCTGTGACTACTGGAGCGGTACTGCGGTCGGCTTGACCGGCGCGGGAAGGGCGGTCACACCCATCAGGTAGCGGTCCACGGCCGCGGCCGCGGCCCTGCCCTCAGCTATCGCCCAGACGATCAGCGACTGGCCGCGGCCCATGTCCCCGGCGACGAACACGCCCGGTACCGACGTGTCGAAGTCGGCGCCACGCGCGACGTTGCCGCGATCGGTGAGCTTGACTTCGAGGTCGGTGAGCAGGCCCTCCCGTTCCGGTCCGACGAAGCCCATCGCCAGCAGCACCAGATCGGCCTCGAGCTCGAAGTCCGAGCCCTCGACCTTGACGAACTTGCCATCCTGCATGGTGACTTCGTGGGCTTTGAGCGCCGTCACGCGGCCATCCTCGCCCACGAACTGCTCGGTGTTCACCGAGAACACCCGCTCGCCACCCTCTTCGTGCGCCGACGAAACCCGGTACATCAAGGGGTAAGTCGGCCACGGGGTCGATTCGGCCCGAGACTCCGGCGGGCGCGGCATGATCTCGAACTGGTGCACGACGGTGGCACCCTGGCGGTGCGCGGTGCCCAGGCAGTCCGCGCCGGTGTCGCCGCCGCCGATGATGACGACCTTCTTGCCCTTGGCGGTGATCGGGGGCTCCCCGTCGGGCCCGAGGACGTCATCGCCCTCCTGCACCCGGTTGCCCCACGGCAGGTACTCCATCGCCTGGTGGATTCCGTCCAGGTCCCGACCGGGGACGGGCAGGTCCCGCGCGGCGGTCGCACCACCGGCCAGCACCACCGCATCGAAGTCGGCGCGCAGCTGTTCGGCGGTGATGTCGACCCCGACGTTCACACCGGCGCGGAACTCGGTCCCCTCGGCGCGCATCTGGTCCAGGCGCCGGTCGAGGACGCGCTTCTCCATCTTGAATTCCGGGATGCCGTATCGCAGCAGGCCGCCGATGCGGTCAGCCCGCTCGAACACGGTGACCGTGTGGCCGGCGCGGGTCAATTGCTGCGCCGCGGCCAAACCGGCCGGGCCCGAGCCCACCACCGCGACCTTCTTCCCGGTCAGCTTGTCCGGGGGCAGCGGCTCGACGAAGCCTTCTTCGAAGGCGCGGTCGATGATCTCCAGCTCGATCTGCTTGATAGTCACCGGATCCTGATTGATGCCGAGCACACAGGCCGGTTCACACGGCGCCGGGCACAGCCTGCCGGTGAAGTCCGGGAAGTTGTTGGTGGCGTGCAGCCGCTCGATCGCGTCGCGCCACCGGCCCGTGCGCACCAGGTCGTTCCATTCGGGGATCAGGTTCCCCAAAGGACAGCCGTTGTGGCAGAACGGAATACCGCAATCCATGCAACGGGTCGCCTGCTCGCGCAGCGTGCCTTCGTCGAAGTCTTCGTAGACCTCGTGCCAGTCCTTCAACCGCAGCGGGACAGGCCGACGCTTCGGCAGTTCCCGGTGGGTGTACTTCAGGAAGCCGCTCGGATCAGCCATGCGCGGCCGCCATGATCGCCTTGTCCACGTCGATGCCGTCGCGCTCGG
This sequence comes from Mycobacterium sp. E1715, assembly GCF_001667625.1. Classification (NCBI taxonomy): domain Bacteria; kingdom Bacillati; phylum Actinomycetota; class Actinomycetes; order Mycobacteriales; family Mycobacteriaceae; genus Mycobacterium; species Mycobacterium sp. E1715. The sequence goes on along the minus strand of NZ_LZJJ01000294.1, from coordinate 4,901 downwards.
CTTCGGCGATCGCCTGCAGCACCTTCTTGTAGTCGCGCGGCATCACCTTGACGAAGTGGCGCTGTTGACCGCGCCAGTCGGCCAGGATCCGCTGGCCCACCGCGGAATCGGTGGCATCCACGTGCGCCCGGATTATCCCGTGCAGGAACTCGGCATCGTCGGAGTCCAGCGCCTCCATGTCCACCATCTCGATGTTGAGATTGTCCGGCAATTCCTCGTCCGGGTCATATACGTAGGCCACGCCGCCGGACATTCCCGCGGCGAAGTTGCGGCCAGTGCGGCCCAGAATCACTACCCGACCACCCGTCATGTATTCGCATCCATGGTCACCCACACCTTCGACCACCGCGTGGGCACCCGAGTTGCGGACCGCGAACCGTTCGCCGACCACTCCGCGCAGGAATGCCTCCCCGCTGGTCGCGCCGAACAGGATCACGTTGCCGCCGATGATGTTGTCCTCGGCCACATAGTCCTGCGGGGCGTTGTCCGACGGCCGCACCACAATCCGGCCACCGGACAGGCCCTTGCCGACGTAGTCGTTGGCATCGCCGTAGACGCGCAGGGTGATTCCCTTCGGGACGAATGCCCCAAAGCTGTTGCCGGCGGAGCCGTCGAACGTTATGTCGATGGTTCCATCCGGAAGGCCCTGGCCGCCATAGGCTTTCGTCACCTCGTGGCCGAGCATGGTGCCCACCGTGCGGTTGACGTTGCTGATCGTGGTGGAGAAACGCACCGGCTTGCCGGAATCGAGCGCCTCCCGGCTCATCACGATCAACTGCTGATCCAGCGCCTTGTCCAGACCGTGATCCTGCCGCGAGCTGCAGTACAGGTCCTGGTTCATGAACGCCGACTCGGGCTCGTGCAGCACCGGCGTGAGGTCCAGCTTGTGCGCCTTCCAGTGCGCCCGCGCCAGCGTGGTGTCCAGCGCCCCCACCTGGCCGACGGCCTCGTTGAGGGTGCGGAAACCCAACTGCGCCATGTACTCCCGCACCTCTTCGGCGATGAACATGAAGAAGTTCTCGACGAACTCCGGCTTACCGGTGAACCGCTCCCGCAGCAGCGGGTTCTGGGTGGCGACGCCGACCGGGCAGGTGTCCAGGTGGCACACCCGCATCATGATGCAGCCGGCCACCACCAGCGGCGCGGTGGCGAAGCCGAATTCCTCGGCGCCCAGCAGCGCGGCGATCATCACGTCGCGGCCCGTCTTGAGCTGGCCGTCCACCTGGACCACGATCCGGTCGCGTAACCCGTTGAGCAGCAGGGTCTGTTGCGTCTCGGCCAGACCGAGCTCCCAGGGCGCGCCGGCGTGCTTCATCGACGTCAGCGGCGTCGCGCCGGTGCCGCCGTCGTGGCCCGAGATCAACACCACGTCGGCGTGCGCCTTGGAAACGCCGGCCGCAACCGTGCCCACCCCGTTCTCGGAGACCAGCTTGACGTGCACCCGCGCGGACGGGTTGGCGTTCTTCAGGTCGTGGATCAGCTGCGCGAGGTCCTCGATGGAGTAGATGTCGTGGTGCGGCGGCGGAGAGATCAGGCCGACGCCGGGCGTGGAGTGCCGGACCTCGGCGACCCACGGGTACACCTTGTGCCCCGGAAGCTGGCCGCCCTCACCGGGTTTGGCGCCCTGGGCCATCTTGATCTGGATGTCGGTGCAATTCGTCAGGTAGTGCGAGGTCACGCCGAACCGTGCGGACGCGACCTGCTTGATCGCGCTGCGGCGCCAATCCCCGTTGGGATCGCGGTCGAAACGCTTGACGTCCTCGCCGCCCTCACCGCTGTTGGATCGCCCACCCAACCGGTTCATCGCGATGGCGAGCGTCTCGTGGGCTTCGGCCGAGATGGATCCGTAGCTCATCGCCCCGGTCGAGAAGCGCTTGACGATCTCGCTCGCCGGCTCGACCTCCTCCAGCGGAATCGGGGGACGCACACCGCCGCGGAACTTCAGCAGGCCACGCAGTGAGGCCATCCGCTCGCTCTGGTCGTCGACCAGCCGGGTGTAGTCCTTGAAGATCTTGTACTGACCGGTGCGGGTCGAGTGCTGCAGCTTGAAGACCGTCTCCGGATTGAACAGGTGATACTCACCCTCCCGGCGCCACTGGTATTCGCCGCCCACCTCGAGCTCGCGGTGCGCGCGCTCGTCGCGGCGGTCCAGGTAGGCCAGCCGGTGGCGCGTCGCGACGTCGGCGGCGATGTCCTCCAGGGTGATACCACCGATCGGACAGCTCAGTCCGGTGAAGTACTCGTCGAGCACGTCCTCGGAGATGCCCACCGCCTGGAACAGCTGTGCACCGGTGTAAGAGGCGAGCGTCGAAATGCCCATCTTGGACATCACTTTGAGCACGCCCTTGCCGGCCGCCTTGACGTAATTGTTCAGCGCCTTCTCGCGGTCGATCCCGTCGATCGCGCCGCGGTCGAGCATGTCCTCGATCGACTCGAACGCCAGGTAGGGGTTGATCGCCGCGGCCCCGCACCCGATCAGCATCGCCATGTGGTGCACCTCGCGGGCGTCGCCGGTCTCGACGACCAGGCCCACGTGGGTGCGTGTCCGGTCGCGCACCAGGTGGTGGTGCACGCCGGCGACGGCGAGCAGCGACGGGATGGGCGCCATCTGCTCGTTGGACTCCCGGTCGGACAGGATGATGACCCGCGCACCGTCCTCGATCGCCGCCGACGCCTGTGCGCGCACGTCGTCCAGCGCCGCGGCCAGCCCCGCGCCGCCCTCGGCGACCGGGTACAGGCAGCGAATCACTTTGGACCGCATGCCATGCGGACGCCCGTTGACTTCGTCGTCGGGGTTGAGGTTGACCAGCTTGGCCAGCTCGTGGTTGCGCAGAATCGGCTGCTGCAAAGCGATCTGGTGACACGAGTGCTCGGTCGGCGTCAGCAGGTCGCGCTCCCCGCCGGTGGTGCCCTGCAAACTGGTCACCACCTCCTCGCGGATGGCGTCCAGCGGCGGGTTGGTCACCTGGGCGAAGAGCTGCTGGAAGTAGTCGTAGAGCATCCGCGGACGCTGCGAGAGCACCGCGACCGGGGTGTCGGTGCCCATCGAGCCGATCGGCTCTGCGCCGGTGCGCACCATGGGCGACACCAGGAGGTTGAGCTCCTCGTAGGTGTAGCCGAAAGCCAGCTGCCGCTTGACAAGTCGATCGTGGGGCATCCGCACGTAATCGCCCTGCGGCAGCTTCTCGAGGGGAACCAGGTTCCTATCGAGCCACTCCTGGTACGGGTGCTCGGCGGCGAGCTCGGCCTTGATCTCCTCGTCGGAGACGATGCGGCCCTGGGTGGTGTCCACCAGGAACATGCGGCCCGGCTGCAGCCGCATCCGGCGGACCACCTTGGCGGGGTCCAGATCCAGGACACCCGCCTCGGAAGCCATCACCACCAAGCCGTCGTCGGTGACCCAGATCCGCGAGGGGCGCAAGCCATTTCGGTCAAGAACGGCGCCAACGATGGTGCCGTCGGTGAAGGTGATCGACGCGGGACCGTCCCAGGGCTCCATCAACGACGCGTGGTACTCGTAGAACGCCCGACGCGCCGGGTCCATCGATTCGTTGCGCTCCCAGGCCTCGGGGATCATCATCAGCACCGCGTGCGCCAGGCTGCGGCCGCCCAGGTGCAGCAGTTCGAGCGCCTCGTCGAAGCGTGCGGTGTCGGAGGCGCCCGGGGTACAGATCGGGAACAGCTTCTCGACATCGGCTTCCGTGCCGAAGATCTCGGTCTTGATCAACGCCTCACGGGCCCGCATCCAGTTCTCGTTGCCGGTGACGGTGTTGATCTCACCGTTGTGGGCGACGCGACGGAACGGGTGGGCCAGCGGCCACGACGGGAAGGTGTTGGTGGAGAACCGCGAGTGCACGATGCCCAGCGCGCTGGTCATCCGATCGTCTTGCAGGTCAAGATAGAACGCCTTGAGCTGCGGGGTGGTCAGCATCCCCTTGTAGACCATGGTCTGACCGGAAAGGCTTGGGAAATAAACGGTTTCGCGCCCGGGACCGTCCTGGCCCGGTCCCTTGGTGCCGAGTTCGTGCTCGGCGCGCTTCCGAACCAGGTAGCAGCGGCGCTCGAGCGTCATGTCGGAAGCGCCGGCCATGAACACCTGCCGGAAGGTGGGCATCGCGTCACGGGACAGCGCCCCCAGCGAGGAGTCGTCGATGGGCACGTTGCGCCAGCCGAGCACCGTCAGGCCCTCGGCCTCGGCGATCTTCTCGACCGCGTCGCAGGCCGCCGCGGCGTCCTTCGACGACTGGGGCAGGAAGGCGATGCCGGTGGCATAGCTGCCCGGCTCGGGGAGTTCGAAGTCGACGACCTCACGCAAGAACGCATCCGGAACCTGGATCAGGATGCCGGCCCCGTCACCGCTGCGCGGCTCGGCGCCCTGAGCACCGCGGTGTTCGAGGTTGAGCAGCGCGGTGATTGCCTTGTCCACGATGTCGCGGCTACGACGGCCGTGCATATCGACGACCATGGCTACCCCGCACGAATCGTGCTCGAACGCGGGGTTGTATAACCCGACGCGCTTGGGCGTCATATGCACCTGACCCTTCACCTGAACGTTGCGAGCGGCCGTTGACGGCTGCTCCGATGAGATCGCACCCGAAGGTTGCGGGCTGTGACCCCTCGGTCTTGTCTCGATAGGCTGTCCCCCAGGCGGAGATGATCCTGTTAGGGATGCGTCCGTGCAGCGCTGAACGGTGGCCTGGAAACCGGTCTCGACAAGTCGTAAAACGATATGACAATACCCGGCTGACATGCCAACTTCGTCAAGTCTAACCGTCACCTGGCAGCGCCGTAAATTTCTCGGCGGCGGAGGCGCCGCAGCGGCGCCGACGTGCTGTTTCGGGTTTGCAATTTCCGTCACAGCCGCCCGGATCCCGGCGGTCCGGTGTGGCGGGTGGGGCGCC
>NZ_LZJJ01000293.1:0-707 GCF_001667625.1 Mycobacterium sp. E1715 | reverse complement strand
GATCGGGATCCGCCATCGCCGGGGCGGCGCTCAACACCAGCGCCAAGCTGACAGAAGCCAATCCGGCGGCGTTCAGGGCGGCCGACAGCCGCCCGCGCGTCCAGCCCGACATATGCATCCCTCCACGTTCGAGTTCCTGACACAGTGTGGCATAGGGCGCCTGCCAGCTAACAAATTCGAAACCGCGCGGAGGCCGAATACACAGCCATTTTGGCCGTTGAGCTGGCTGGCTATGAATCGCGTGAGCTTGTCGGCGCAACGTCGAGCGCCTGACGATTGGCGGCCGCCCCGACCAGCGCGGCCGCCATCAAACCGGCCGACGCGGTCAGCATGAGCACTACGCTGCGCTCGTAGAGCAGCCCGCCCGCCAGCGCGCCCGCCATGATGCCCACCTGGAAAGCCGTCACGTAGAGCCCCGACGCCCCGTCGGGGTCGTCGGCGCCGCTGCGCATCGCCGCGGACTGCATCATCGGCGACACGGCGGTGGCCATCGCCCCCCACAGCACGATCGCGGCCGTCCCGATCAGGGCCGCGGCCGCGGCGGGGCGGCCGCCCAGTGCCAGCGCGGTCAGCACCACGAATGCGGCCGTCAAACCGGCCAGGCACCCGATGATCGCCCCCTTGGGCCTGCGGTCCAGCGGCCGCGCCACCAGGCCGACGGCTATCACCCCCGCCACGCCGTAGGCGGCCAGCACCCATGCCAGGTT
>NZ_LZJJ01000292.1:0-7709 GCF_001667625.1 Mycobacterium sp. E1715 | reverse complement strand
ATCTCGTCGAGGAAGTGTGCGGCCGCCGGGTTGATCGATCCCGCCCAGGCCCGGAAGCCCTGGACGATGACGGGGTCGCGCTCGAGTGACGGTTGCACTCCCCGCAGCACGCACACCACGTCGTCGGGCAGTGGGTCGGCGAGCTGGTTGTCGATCCAACGCCGGGCGAGCTCCGTGGCCGCGCCGTCGTCGGCCAACTTGATGACCTCGCCGGCGAGGTCACGCAATCGATCGAACAACACCTGGCGCCCCGGCGTCTCGGCCAGTTTCGCCAGCAGGGTGCTGGCCGCCGCCGGCAGGACCATCTGCCCGAAGAGCACCGGAACCGGCAGGTCCCACTCCGCGAACAGGTCTGCGTACATGGCGGCGACGGGCTCGGACAGCGGCGCGCTGAGCCGCCCGATGACCCCGATGCTGTCGCGGTGGGTGGTCGCGAGCCTGCGCAGGATGTCCTCGTTGACGTCTTCGGCGGGACAATCGGTGGCGGCACGGGAGCGATCGATGGCCGCGATCAGCTGGTCCAGCCGGTCGCGCTGACGCATCAACAACGTGCGGTGCTCATCGAGCACACCCGCCAACGTGGTGCGCCCACCCGCGATCAGCCGCTGGATGTCGTTGATGCTGACGCCGAGACTTCTCATCAAATCGATGCGCAACAGGTCGAGCACCTGCTCGACGTCGAAGACCCGATAGCCGTTGGACAGATGCTCGGCGCGCAGCAGGCCAATTTTCTCGTAGTGGCGGATGCGACCGGAAGCGATCCCGGTCAGGGCCGTGACGTCGCCGATCAGCAACTGCTCAGCCACTCCTTGACCTTACAACTGTGGCAAGGTCTGTACTGATCAGATGGAACGCGACCAGCTGATCGACCTCACCCGCCGCGCCTTGAAGTTGGCGCGCGACAGGACCACCGATCTCGCCCCGCAGGAGCACCGGGTCGAGGCGCGGGCATACACGTCGACCGAGCGCCACGTCCAGGACCGCGCCCTGGTGATGGCCAGCCCCCAATTGGTCGGCTATGCCTCGGAGTTACCCTCCCCCGGCGCGTATTGCACCAAGACGGTGATGGGCCGGTCCATCTTGTTGACCCGCACGGCCGACGGATCGGTCAAGGCGTTCAACAACGTCTGCCTGCACCGCCAGTCGCAAGTGGCGACGGGATGCGGCAGCGCAAAGCGATTCACCTGCCCGTACCACGCGTGGACCTACGACAACACCGGGCGCTTGGTCGGCCTGCCGGGTCGGGAAGGGTTCCCGGACATCAGCGTCAAAGTCGACGGCCTGACCGAACTCCCGGCCGCCGAGTTCGCCGGATTCCTCTGGATCGCAATGGATCCCGGCTCCCCATTGGACGTCGCCGCACACCTCGGCCCGCTTGCCCCCGAGCTCGATTCGTGGGGCATCGGGCGGTGGTCGCCGCTGGGCGAGAAGGTGCTCGACTGCCCGATCAATTGGAAGCTCGCGGTCGACACCTTCTCGGAGAACTACCATTTCGCCACCGTCCACCAGCAGACCTTCGCCACGATCGCCCGCAGTAACTGCACGGTCTTCGATTCGTTCGGTCCGCACCACCGGTTGATCTTCCCGCTCAACACGATCCTGGGGCTGGACGAGGTCCCCGAAGATCGGTGGGATCCGTTCCAGAACATGGTCGTCATCTACGCGCTGTTCCCCAACATCGTGCTGTCGGTCACCATCGCCAACGGCGAGCTGTTCCGGATCTACCCCGGCGATCGACCGGGGAAATCGGTCACCGTGCACCAGAATTCGACACCGCTGGATCTGACCGACGAATCGGTGGCGGCTGGCGCGCAGGCGGTCTTCGAGTACGCCCACGCCACCGTGCGCGACGAGGACTACCGCCTCGTCGAGGGCCTGCAGGCCAACCTCGATTCGGGCGTTCGCGACCACTTGCTGTTCGGCCGCAACGAACCCGGGCTGCAACATCGCCACATCGCCTGGGACCGGGCGCTCGCCGAGGTTCGCGACACCTAAACCGCGCACACGACACGCCGCAGAACGTGTGCGTGGCTTCAGTCTCGATGCGGCTCCCTCAATCGTCGACGGTCAGCGCCGCCACGAGGTCATCCAATAGCGTTGCCAAATCGTCGCTTTGGGCGGCGCGCACCGTGGTCAACAGCCCGACCGCTTCCTGTCGGCGTCCCCGGGCCAACAGCTGCACCAGCAGGCCCGCGGCCGTCTGCAGGTCCCGGTCGGCGGGTTCGAGGTTCGCGACGGTGGTGGCCAGCACCTCGACCAGCTCCCAGTCCCGATACAGGGCCAGGGAGCGCTCGTTGAACGCGAAACCGGTCACGGGCGTGCCCCACAGGGTCCCCCTGTAGCGGTACGGGCCCTCCATGTATTCGATGGGCAGGCCGTGCGCGGGCGCGGGCACCAGTGGTTCCCCGACGATGTCGAGTTGCATGGTGCGGCAGGTGATCCGGTGGCGATCCGGCATATATCGGGCGGCCGCATGCGGCCGCACCAACGGCTGCACCGCCTCCGGCCATCGCACATAGCTGCTGACCGTGACCTCGACGTCTTCGGCGCACTCCGGCGGGATGGCCGGGTCGGGATGACTCATCGTCACACCGGTAAACGGCTGCAGCGCATTGGCGTTCGTGCGATCAAACTGCCGCCAGATGCTCAGGTCCACGCCGTTGTCGAAGTTGATGGTGCGCCATTCATGGGACCGGGCCCGCGGGTCTCCCCCGGTCCCGCCGCCGCCCGCGTACTTCGGGAACCACTGCCGGTCGATGTGACCGCTGCTGCCGGAAACCTGTTCGACGACATCGCCCCAACGCAGCGTGCCGGTCATCGCAATGCCGGTCTGGAAGTACGAGTAGGTCTCGGTTTGGCCGAAGCAGCAGATCTTCCCGTTGTATGTCGAGGCGCCCACCGGTGTCGGTGCGCGCGTTGGCGTTACGGCCAAGTCCAGGCGCATCGGACGACCCGACTGATCCTCGCCGACCAGGCTGACGCGATAGGTGTAGGGCAGCAGCTCCCCGTCGGCGTCGCGACACGTGGTCCACGACGCGGTGCCGGCCCCGCTGGAGTAATGGATGTCCAGATAACCCGGCGCCAGGCTGAGCTTGCGCTGCGCACCGGGCTTCATGTTGGCGGGCGGCATGTCGTAGTCCGTGTAGGTGCCGTAGTCACCGGTGGCGAGATCGAACAGCGCCAGCGTGTAGAAGTCCGCGACCACGGTCCCGCCGGGCCGGTTCTTGTTGAAGATGGTCAGGAAGGCAAACGATCGGTCGTCCTCGGCGGCATCGAGCTGCCCGGCGATGAACCAGGTGTCCGATTCCTGGTCCGGGTGTTCGCCCTCGGCGGCGGGAAAGTCCAGCTGGCTGTCGCCGGGCACCAACTGGAACGGGTAACTGCGCCAATCGCTGGTCATATGGGGCCTCGCTGCTTTTTTCGCTATGTTAGCGTCAATAGCGAAATCACGGTCACTGCGCCATGTGCGCGCGCCCAACCGTCGAGGAAGTGCCCGATGACAGCAATTGCCGACCACCGGTCCTACAGCGAACTCTTCATCGGGGGGCAGTGGCTTAAGCCCGCCAATCCCCAACAGCTCGCCGTCATCTCCCCGCACTCGGAAGAGCCGGTCGGACACGTCCAGGTGGCCGGGCCGGAGGACGTCGAAGCGGCCGTCGCCGCCGCGCGCCGCGCCTTCGACCACGGCCCGTGGCCGCGGATGTCCCACGCCGAGCGGATGGCCAAGGTCGAGCAGCTCGCCACGATCTACGGCGGCCACATCGAGGAGATGGCCGACCTGATCACCGACGAGATGGGCTCCCCGCGCAGCTTCAGCCGGATGGGCCAGGGGGCGGCTGCGGCGACGCTCATCCATCTGGCGCTGGCCGCCGCGCGCGACTTCCCGTGGGAGGAACGGCGCCAGGGCGTGCTCGGCGAAGTGCACCTGCGCAGGGCCCCGGTCGGGGTGGTCGGCGCGATCGTCCCGTGGAACGTGCCGCAGTTCCTGATCATGCCCAAACTGATCCCGGCGCTGATCGCCGGGTGCACCGTCATCATCAAACCCGCGCCCGAAACTCCCCTGGACGCTTTGTGGTTGGCGGAGATGATCGAGCAGCTGGACCTGCCCGAAGGGGTGGTCTCGGTGTTGCCCGGCGGCCCCGAGATCGGCGAGGCGCTGGTGCGTCATCCGGGTGTGGACAAGATCGCGTTCACCGGGTCGAGCGCCGTCGGCCGCCGCATCGCCGCTCTGTGCGGCGAACAACTCAAGCGGGTGAGCCTGGAATTGGGCGGTAAATCCGCGGCGATCATTCTCGACGACGCCGACATCGGCAAGACCGTCGCCGGATTGAAAACCGCAGGCCTGATGAACAATGGCCAGGCCTGCGTCGCCCAGACCCGCATCCTGGTCAGCGACCGGCGACACGACGAGGTCGTCGACGCGCTCGCCGACATGATGTCGGCCCTGCAGGTCGGCGATCCGGCCGATGACACCACCGACATCGGACCCCTTGTCGCGCAACGGCAACAACGCCGCGTCCAGGACTACATCAAGTCGGGTCAGGCCGAGGGGGCCCGCGTGGTCCTCGGCGGCCTGGACAGCCCTTCGGACCGCGGCTGGTATGTGCGGCCGACGCTCTTCGCCGACGCCACCAACGACATGCGCATCGCCCGGGAGGAGATCTTCGGCCCGGTGTTGACCGTGCTGCGCTACCGCGATGAGGACGACGCGATACGCATCGCCAACGAGACCGACTACGGTTTGGCCGGTTCCGTGTGGACCTCCGACATCGCACACGGCATGGAGATTGCGGCGGGGGTGCGCACCGGCACGTACGGCATCAACATGTACACGCTCGACATCGGCGCCCCCTTCGGCGGCTTCAAGCAATCGGGCATCGGACGCGAGTTCGGCCCGGAGGGGCTCGACGAATACGTCGAGTTGCAGACGTTGGTGTGCAAGGGGCAGTTGCCGCCGCTATAACCCGCCGTCAGTGCCCTGCCCGTGATCGGGGGCATATGGCGATTGCCATTTGCGATATCACCGGTGATATCACAATCCGAACCCGTCCCATGGTCGCGGCCATCGCTACGCCGTCTCCGGCCGCCATGACGGGTCGCGGCCCGGCGGTGCTACGTCGTCATCGGCCACTGGCGGGCAGCTGCAGGGTGAGCTCGACCGGGCAGCACAGCGCGCCGTGCTGATTGGTCACCTGGATCTCGATGTCCACGAGACAGCGGGGCGGGTCCACGGAGTCGTCGCGACGCTTGGCCACCGCGCGTCCCCGACCGATCATGGTGTCGCCGGCGTAGACCGAACCCGTCAGCCGCAAGGAGCGCCGCACCACGCGGCTGCTCGGGCCCGCCCAGTCGGTCGCGACACGGTCGGCGAAGCCGGCGAGGTGCATCGTGTTGACGTAGATTGTCGGATTGCCCTGGCGCCGCGCATATTCCGGGTCAAAGTGGCCCGGGAAGTAGTCCCACGTCGCTCCGGCGTTCTCGACCACTCGCTGGTAGCTGATGTGGTCGACCACCTCGGGCAGGTCTGCCGGAACGGTGATCGCGTCGAAGTCCAGGCCGTCGTCGCTCACGGCGATCCCCCCGGGGTGAACCGAAACAACGTGTTGCGGCACGTGGCGACCACCGTCTGGTCCTGGCGGCGATAGGTCTCCAGCGTCTCGACGAAATGGCCGACGCCCAGCCGCGTCCGCTTCTCCGGCGACACCGACACCAGTTCCTCGACGACGGTGAGCACGTCACCTTCGACGATGGGCTCGAGGAACTCGACGTCGTTGGCCGCGTTGATGAAGGTGGTGCCGGGCAACGGCACCCGCAGGACCAGGGACGCCGCCGGCGGCCTGCCCTGTGGCAGCCACGGCGGGGGGATCAGCCAACCCATCAACATCGCTGGGGGCGCCGGCAGCCCGCCCCACGTCCGGTTCGCGAAGTCGGCGTCCCAATAGGACCGATTGCGGTCGTGGACCATCGCCGCGAACAACTGGATGCGCGCGCCGCTGACCGCCGTGGCCGCGGTGCGGGGCTCGCTGGCCGCGCCGACCATCCGCAGCGCGTCTTCGTAGGTGCCGAAGGCCAGCTCGTAACTCAGATCCACGCCGCTCACATAACGAGCGGGTGCCTGCTGGGCACCGAATCCCATTGCAGCGTGCGGGAAGTGAAGTACCAGCCGCCACGCTCATAGATCAGCGTGTCCCGGAAGATCCCGGTGGCCCGCAACGTGGTGTCGCCGTACATGGCGGCGAAAAGCACGGCGACACAATGCTGTGTCGCGTTGACCCCGTCGACGCGGATCTCGTGGTCGAGGGTGACAAGCCGTTGTCCGTCACCTCCGTCGAACGCCGCACGCAGGTCGTCGAACGTGTCGCCGTCGCGGTGGTAGGTCGCGCCGGAGTGGCGGAACGTGGCGATCCAGCGCTCGCGGTCGCCGTCGGAGTAGGCCCGGTTGTGCCGGGCGTTCAGATTGAGGATGGCGGCTCGACCCGTGGCGGCCTGCAGCATTTGCTGTTCCTGATAGGACATGGTCATTGCGGTCTCCAGACTCTCCCGGGAAACGACTGCCAACGAGCGGACGGACGTAACATTAAAGTAACTTTCCGACGATTACGTAACATTAACGTAACTTACCGGCTAACGTTATAGCCCTGAGCTTCACGATCCCACGCCTCCTGAGTCACCCCCCGCTCGCGTAACAGGTCTTTGCGTATCCGCCCGATGACGTTCTTCGGAAGTTCGCGGACGGTCTCCACGAATCGCGGCACGCAGAAGTACGGCATCCGGGCCGCGCAGAAATCGAGCAGCTCGGTGTAATCGACTGTGGTCCCGGGCCGCAACGTCACCACCAGCAGGATGTCGTCCTCGCCCAACGAGCTGGGCACCCCGACCGCGGCCGCTTCGGCCACGGCGGGATGGCTCATGACGACGGCCTCCACTTCGACCGAGGAAACGTTCTCTCCCCGCCGGCGCAACGAATCCTTGCGGCGGTCGACGTAGGTCAGGTTGCCTTCGGTGTCGAGCCGGCCGAGGTCGCCGGTGCGAAACCATTCCTGGTGCGGAACCACCCGTGAGCCTTCGCCGACATAGCCTTCGCTCATCACACCCGGGTACCGGGCCCGGCAGGCGATCTCCCCGACCGCACCGGCGGACAGCGGGTCGCCGGCTTCGTCGACGATGCGTAAGTCGAAGTTCGGATTCGGCCGCCCCGACGTCCCGGGCACCCCCTCGTCGGCCAGGGCCTTGACCGCGATCGGGAACGCCTCGGTCATCCCGTACATCGTGACAATCCGGCAGCCGTAACGGTTTTCGATGTCGCGATACGCCTTGGCGTCGATCGGAGCCGCGGAGATGAATCGCAGTGGCAGCTGCGCGTCCCGGGGGTCCGCGGGCAGGTTGTGCAGCATCGACACCATGGCACCGGCGCCGGCGAAGCCGATGGCGCCGCGGGCACGGATGTCGTCCCACACCTGGCCGGGGTGAAACGCCTGGGCCAGCACGGTCGTCGCGCCGAACAGCATCGGCGCCAACACGCTGGGAGCCGCGCTCAGGTGAAACAGCGGCATCGCCGTCCAGAGCACCTCCCCGTCCCGCAGTTCCCAGGCCGACGCGACGGTCGCGGCCACGGTGAACAGGTAATGCCATGTCGTGGCAACCGCTTTGGACGGGCCGGTGGTGCCCGACGTGAAGAACAGGCATCCCACCTCCCCCGCCCCGGTGTG
>NZ_LZJJ01000291.1:0-12313 GCF_001667625.1 Mycobacterium sp. E1715 | reverse complement strand
CCGTGCAGGTGCACCATGGAGAAGAACAGCTCATCGCCGGGCAGCGCGACGTCGTGCGAGAGGCCGACGTAGCCCACGTGACCGCCCGGTCGGGTGGCGGAGATCGCTTGCATCATCGATTGCTGGGTGCCGACCGCCTCCACGACGCTGTGGGCTACGTCGGCCTCTCGCACGACGTCGCGCTGCCCGGCGATGAGCTGTTCTTCTCCATGGTGCACCTGCACGGCGGCCTCGCCCCGGTACGGCGATTCCTCCCCGAGCTGATCAGGCTGATCTGGGACGGTGAGATCAACCCCGGCAAGGTGTTCGACCTGAACCTGCCGCTCCAGGACGCCGCCGAAGGCTACAAGGCAATGGACGAACGTCGCGCGGTCAAAGTGCTGCTCAACGTCTGAGCTCCGCCCGCTTAACGCTCGACCCAACGCGAGTTCAAGGCGAAGTCCGACAGATACTTGGTCGAACTCCAGCCGCCATCGACGACGATCGTCTGCCCGTTGATGAAGCTGCCCCCGGGGGAACACAGGAACGCAACGGTGCTGGCCATGTCATCGATGGTCCCCAGCCTCTGATGCGGCGTCATCTCGGTGTTGATTTTTCGGAACCTGTCGTCTTCCAAGCGCTTTTCGACCATCGGAGTGACCGTCACTCCGGGCGCCACAGCGTTGCATCGGATGCCGGCCGCCCCGTACTGACAGGCGATGTGGGTGGTGAGTGCGGTCAGCCCTCCCTTGGCCGCCGAGTAGGCGCCACCGCGCAGGCCGCCGACGACGGCGAACGTCGATGTGACGTTGATGATGGCCGACCCCGGTCCCATGTGGGGCAACGCTTCGCGCGCCAGCCTGAACGGTGCACGCAGCATCAAACTCAGGAAATAGTCGAGTGTTTCGTCGTCGGTCTCGTGCAGCGGCTTGGGGCTGCCCACCCCTGCGTTGTTGATGAGGAAGTCGACGTGACCCCAGCGGCCGACCGCGAGGTCCACGATGCGGCCCGGCGCGTCGTCCTCGGTCAGATCGACCGCGAGTGTCGCGACACGGCTCGGATCGTTGATGGCCCTTTCCAGCTCGGCCAGCCGGCCCTGATCCCGGCCCGTGCCGACGATCGCCATCCCCATCTCGGCGAGTTTCGTCGCGCATCCCAGGCCGATGCCGCTGCTTGCTCCCGTCACGATTGCGACCTGCATATCACCCATCTACCTTCGTCAGCGCGAGCTTGATCTGGTGTTTCAGCACCTTTCCCGCATCGTTCTTCGGCAGCGTGTCCCAGAAGACGACCTGTTCTGGCGCTTTGAATTTGGCGACGCCCTTGCTTTGCAGCAGGGCAAGCAGGCTCGCGACGTCCGGCCGTGATGAACCCGCGGGAACGATCACGGCGCACGCGCGCTCTCCGGTCCGGTCGTCGGGCAGTCCCACGACGGCGATTTCGGCCACGCCGGGATGGTCGGTCAGCAAGTCTTCGACCTCCTTGGCCGAGATGTTCTCGCCGTTGCGGATGATGACGTCCTTGGCGCGGCCGGTGACCAAGAGGTACTGGCCGTCGACCCAGCGGCCCAGGTCGCCCGTCCGGAAATAACCTGCCTCGTCGAAGGATTCGGCCTCATCCTCAGCGTGCAGGTAGCCCAATAGCATCTGCGGCCCCCGGACACAGATTTCGCCCTCGCCGGCCGCGGCGGCCGGGTGCGGGGCGAGCTTGATCTCGGCGATGCCCACGCGTCCGTCTGTCTCGGCCGCGTGGGCGGCCTCGTCTCGCTCCAGCGCTCCGACCGTCGTGACCGGCACTTCGGTGCAGCCGTACACCCGGGTGACCACCGCCCGGTCCAGATAGGCGCCGGCCCGGCGAATCAATGACGGCGAGACGGCGGCGCCACCGCAAATGAACACCTTCAAGGCGGGCAGCCGGCTGCCGGCACGCTCGGCGGCGGAGAGCAGCTGTTGCAGAAACGGTGTCGCCCCGGCCATATGGGTGCACCGCTGGCCGTCCATCACCGCCACGGCCGCCGATGGATCCCACCGATCCATCAGGATCGCGGACGTGCCCAGAAGCAGCGGACATTCGAACGCATAGATCGAGCCGCCGATGTGTGCGATCGGCGACGGCACCAGGAACGCGTCGCCGGGGCTGACGTCCCAGTGGTCCCGGATCTGGCGGATCAGCGCATGAATCGAATTGTGGCTGTGCAGAACGCCTTTCGGACGGCCCGAGGTGCCGGAGGTGTAGAGGACCATCCGCACGGCGTCGGGATCCAGGCTGGGCAGCCGCGTCGCGACCGGCCCCTGCTCCAGCAGTTGCGGGTACGGCGTGTGCCGGCCGGCTCGCCCCGTTTCGGAGCCGCGCAGCACGACCACCTCGGGCGCCCGGTCCATCGCGGCCGTCACCCCCTGGACCATCGCGGCATAGTCGTGACCGCCGAACCGGTGCGGGACGAAGATCATGGCGGCGCCGACGTCTTCGAGGATGAAGCGCAGCTCACGGTCGCGCAGCGAGGGCAAGATCGGATTCACCACCATCCCGGCGAGGGTCGCCGCCAGATAGATGACCGCCGCCTCGTGCCAGTTGGGCAGCATGAACGACACGACGCTGCCCACCGGCATGCGCGCCAGCAGGGTGTTCGCCAACGCGATGGCCTGCGTGTGGAGCGTGGCAACGTCGATCCGAATGTCCCGGTCCACCAGCACAATACGGCGCGGCGAAGTCGCCACGGCCGCGAGCAGGGAATCTGCCAGCGTGGTATGGACCCACAGGTCGCGCCGGTACGCGTCCGCCGCGCGTGCGGGGTCCTGGCGGGCCGGGGCGATCACCGCAACAACCTAATCTTTCACTCGGCGCATTGTCATCGCATACCGGAAGTCCGAAGACAGATGGGTGTTGATCGTCACCTGGGCGACCACGCCGTCAGACGTCGTATAGGTGCGCCGCATCTGTAGGGCGGCAGTCCCCGCCTCGACCGCGAGGCCGTCGACCACGTCGGGCGAAAGCACCACCGCGGCGATCTCTTGGTGTAGCTCGGCGATGGTGACACCGAACAGGTCCTCGATCAGCGGGAAGATCGGGCCGGCGTGCCGTTGCAGCAGCCTGCCGACCGCCGCGAAATCGCGGTTGATGTAGTACTCCGTTCGGCACAGGGGCGCTGACGCGCCGTCGGCCTGGCGGTACCCGCGCACGCTCAACCACTGTGTGCCGGCGAGCAATCCGGTTCGAGCGGAAAGGTCCCGGTCGATGGTCACCATCGCGTTCGACTCGATCGTCAGCTGCGCGCCGGCCGCGAAGACGAGCAGGTCGTCGATTGACATCGCGTCCTGCGCATAGGAACTGGTGGCCGGGCGCGGAACCACCCGGGTGCCCGCTCGCGGCCGGGACGCAACGAGGTTGTCATCGCGAAGCCGGCGCAGCGCCTCGCGAATGGTGTAGCGGCTGACCGCGAATCGCTCGCACAGCTGATGCTCCGTCGGGAGCTGCGAGCCGACCGGATAGACGCCGTCGACGATCTCCTTGCGCAGCGTGCGGGCGATCTGAAGGTAGCGGTGCTCGCCCGCGATGGCCTGGGTCATCAGCGGCCATCCCGGCGTAGAGCCAGGACGCTGCCGTCGCCGTCGGCCGAGAGGTAGAGGGTCCCGTCGGGCGCGGACGTGATGCCGGCAAAGGGGCCCTGCGGGCCGGAAAAGGGGGGCATCCCTTTCAACGGTTTGGGCGCCACACCCGGCGGCGGGCCGACCGGCAGCCCCGATGCGATGACGCGCCGGACCTGGCCATGCAGGTCGAAGGCGATCAACTCCTTGGTGCCCGCATCGACGATGTAGAGCACACCGTCACGCACCAGAATGCCTTGTGGGCGCAGCAGATCCGCCACCACGATGTCGCCGCCGGGTCCGCTCACCCTGACGACCCGCCCGGCCTCCGCCACCAGGGGCGCGCCCTCCGCGTCGATCGCGACGCCGACCGGATCCCGCAGGCCGGTGGCCAGCACCCCGACGCCGCCCGCACCCAGCGACAGGACCCGCCCGGTGCCCAGCTCGGCGAAGACGACCCCCTTGCGACCGACCGCAACGCCGTAGAGCTGGTCGAAACCGTCGGCCAGCACCTCACTTTGGCCGGCCGCAGGCCGGTAGCGGGCGACCTGACCGCCCGAGGTGGTCACGACGAACTCGCCGGGCCCGCTCGGCGCGATCCCCCGCAGGAACCCGGGATAGCCGGGGCTGAACAACATGCCCGCGGTCTGCAACGACCCGTCCGGCTGCACGACATAGAGGTAGGTGCCATCGGCGACGTAAAGCCGGCCGTCGTGGTCCACGGCCAGGTCGAGCGGCCAGTTGAGCCCGCCGGGCAACACCGTTCGCGTCTCGCCGGTGCGCGCGATCTCGGTGACCTCTCCGGTGAAGTTCGAGGCCAGCACCCGGTCGCCGACCAACGTGCAGTTGTCCAGGCCGGGGCTCAACTGGGCCAGTACCCGCCGCTCGCCGCTGCGGGGATCTATGCGAAGGACCTGCCCGCTGGCGACCTGGGTCGACACGATGCGGCCGTGGTTGTCGAACTTGACCGAGTCCGGTACACCGAGATCGGCTGCGACACAGTCTGGCTCACCGCCGTCGGGATCGACGCGCCAGATCTCGTTGGCGCCCATCACGGGAAAATACAACAGGCCGTCGGGGCCTACCTCCATCGCGTTCGGTGACGGCACCCCATCCAGCAGCACCCGCGGCGATCCGCCCGCCGGATCGAGTTCCAGCAACCGGCCGCCCTCACGGCATTCGCCGACGAACAACCGGTCCCGATAAAACGTGATGCCGTTCGCCGACGGGACATCGTCGCGCAGCACTCGGGTTCGCCCGGCGGTGTCGAGCACGCTGACCCGGCCGTCCATCACCTCGGTGGCGTACAGGTTGCCGCGGGAGTCGAACGCGACGTCGTCGGGGGCGACGATGTCGCCGCCCTTCGGGCTCACGGTTTCCAGCCGGCCGGTGCGGTGATCCAGTGCGCTGATCTGACTTCCGGTCACCTGCGCGATGTAGACGCGACCGTCCGGGCCGGTCCGCAAACCGTTGGCGCCGAACAGCCGGCTGGGAGCGGTCACTCGATCGAGGGTCCAGCCTTCCGCCACGTCGATCGGGTGATGTAGCGCCGCATACCGTGACGGCTCCGCCGCGGTGGCCCTCGAAATCGACATGCCTCGCCGGGATCCTTCCGTAGGCCGTTTGAGCTGGACGTTATCAATTACGGTTAGTCCAGACAATAGTCATCGGCAGCGCTCTGCTCGGCCTTGACAGTCCAGTCTGGCGATGGGAATAGTATTCTCCGAACGACAGAATGCCATATTTTGTCCGGACCAGTAGACAGCAGAGCCCGTTGCGCCCGTGCCCGGTGTTCGCAGCAGGGGAAAGCAGGCCATGGAGGACTTCCTCAGACTCGACGGTCGCATCGTGGTGGTCTCCGGCGCCGGGGGCGGCGGGATCGGTACCACCGTGACGGCGATGGCCGCGCGGGCCGGCGCCACCGTGATCGCGGTGAGCCGGTCGAAGGAGAATCTCGACGAGCATGTCGCCCCGCTGGCCGGTCAGGGTCTGGCGGTGGTGCCGGTGGCGGCCGACGCCTCGACCGATGAGGGCATCGCCGCGGTCATCGATCAGGCCCGCCGCGCCGAGGGCAACCTGTACGGGCTCGTCAATGTCGCCGGCGGTGCCGCGCCATCGACGTGGATGCCGTCGACCCGTGTGACGCGGCACGACTGGCGCGAGATTTTCGCCGCAAACCTCGAGACCGCGTTCTTCATGAGCCAGGCCGTGGCGGCCGAGCTGGTGGCCCAGCAGCGGCCGGGATCGATCGTGTCGATCTCGTCGATCAGCGGCATGAACACCGCGCCCTTCCACATCGCCTACGGCACCGCTAAGGCCGCCATCGCCGCGATGACGCGCACCATGGCACTCGAGCTTGCCCTGGCCGGCATCAGGGTGAACGCCGTGGCGCCGGGCGTCACCGAGACCGCCGCCTCGCGCACCTATGTCGACTCCGACCCGGACCGGGATCGGCGGGCGATCGCGATGGGCAGGCGCGGCAGGCCCGAGGAACAGGCGGGCGCCATCCTGTTTCTGCTGTCGGAACTCTCCAGCTACATCACGGGCCAGACGCTGCTCGTCGACGGCGGGCTTGACCTCAAGTGGAGTCATCTCGACGCCGACAACACGTCGTTGTTCCTCAAGGACGAATCCTTCCGCGCGGCCATCAGGAGGATGCGATGACCGACCTCGCCAAGGGCGTGAACGCCGCAGCGGCCGAGGAACTTTCGCGGCCCGTCACGATCGGCGTCGAGGCCTACATCTCCGAAGACTACGCGCGCGCCGAGCGCGACAAGCTGTGGCGGAAGGTATGGCAGCAGGTCGGCCGGGTCGAAGAGCTGCCCGAGGTGGGCAGCTACCTGACCTACGACATCCTTGACGACTCGATCATCGTCGTGCGCACCGGACCACGCGAATTCCACGCCCACCACAACGTGTGCATGCACCGCGGCCGCCGACTGATCGACACACCCGAGGGTGCGAAGAACGCCCGCGGCCGTGCCCGCAAATCGTTCGTCTGCGGATTCCACGGCTGGACATACGGTTTGGACGGGGCGTGCACCCACATCCGCGAACAACAGGACTGGCAGGGGGCGCTCACCCCCGACAACACCCACCTGCGGCCGGTCAAGGTCGACACGTGGGGTGGCTGGCTGTGGGTCAACATGGACCCCGACTGCGAATCGCTGGCCGATTACCTGTTTCCCGCAGCGAAGATTCTCGACCCCTTCGGGTGCGAGAACATGCGCTACAAATGGCGAAAGTGGCTGTTCTTCGACTGCAATTGGAAGGTCGCGCTCGAGGCGTTCAACGAGACCTACCACGTCTACACCACCCATCCCGAATTCAACAGGTTCGGCGAATTCAAGGGCTGGGCCAAGGCGCAGGGCAAACACAGCAACATCGGCTATGACGCTCCGGACGACATGGAGGCCACCAAGTCCAAGATCCGCCTCGGCACCGGCGCCGACCCTCGCGTGTCCACCGCGGAGATGCAGGTGTACACGATGGAGGAAACGAACGCCACCACCACCCAGACCCTGGTGAACGCGGCCAAGCGGCTGGTGGACGAATTGCCCGAGGGAACACCGGCCGACAAGGTCCTCGAGCACTGGCTGGCGTCGGCGCGCCGCGACGACGCGGCCCGCGGCGTGATCTGGCCGACGATTCCCGCCGACATCCTCGGGCAGGCCGGCACCGCGTGGCAGATCTTTCCGAACTTCCAGATCGGGCAGGGCCTGACCAGTGCGCTGTGCTACGGCGCGCGACCACATCCCAGCTACCACCCCGACAAGTGCATCTTCGAGGTGTCGGTCTTGGAGCTCTATCCGAAAGGCCAAGAGCCCGAGACGGAATGGGAGTACACGCCGGTCGGCGATCCCAGGTGGCGTTCGGTCCTGCCGCAGGATTTCTCGAACATGGCCGCGGTGCAGCAGGGCATGAAATCGCTGGGCTTTCCGGGCACCAAGCCCAACCCGTACCGCGAACGCAGCACCGTCAACCTGCACTACCAACTGTCGAAGTACATGGGTACCGGCGCACCGCGGGAGCTTGAAGACACATGACCATGTTCGGAAACGATTGCGGACCGACGCAGACGCCGGACGACGCCGACATCGAGACGCTGCGGGAGAAGTATCGGCAGGAACGTGAAAAGCGGCTGCGCAAAGAGGGTTCCAAGCAGTACATCGAACTCGAGGACGATTTCGCCGGCTACTACGAGGTGGACCCGTACACGCCCGTCACACCTCGGGATCCGATCAACGAGGACATCGACGTGGCGGTTCTCGGGGGCGGCTTCGGGGGCCTGCTGTCGGCGGCCTATCTGAAGAAGGCGGGCGTCGACGACGTACGGATCATCGAGCTCGGCGGTGACTTCGGCGGCGTCTGGTACTGGAACCGCTACCCGGGTATCCAGTGCGACAACGAATCTTACTGCTATATACCGCTTCTCGAAGAGCTCAACTTCATGCCGTCGAAGAAATTCGCCGACGGCGCCGAGATCTACCAGCACTGCCGGAACATCGGCAAGCATTTCGGTCTCTACGACTCGGCGGTCTTCTCCACCCAGGTGCACGATCTGCGCTGGGACGAAGACATCAGGCGCTGGCGCGTCGGCACCAATCGCGGCGACGACATTCGCGCTCGCTTCGTCGTAATGGCGTCCGGCCCGTTCCACCGGCCCAAGTTGCCCGGCATTCCCGGCATCAGAGACTTCCGGGGACACAGCTTCCATTCGTCACGGTGGGACTACGCCTACACCGGCGGCGATGCCCAGGGCGGACTGGACAAGCTGGCTGACAAGCGCGTGGCCGTGGTCGGCACCGGCGCCACCGGGATCCAGATCGTGCCGTTCCTGGCCCGCCACGCCCAACACCTGTACGTCTTCCAACGCACCCCGTCGACCGTGGACGCGCGCAACAACGCGCCGACCGATCCCGAATGGGTCAAGACCCTGAAACCCGGCTGGCAGAAGGAACGCCAGCGCAACTTTCACTCCTGGACGTTCGAGGGCATGGCGCTCGGCCAGCCGGATCTGGTGTGCGACTTCTGGACCGAGCTCGGGCGCAACACCGCCGCCCGGGTCCTCGCCCTGGACGATCCGGCGGCACTGACTCCCGAACAGTTCATCGCGATCCGGGAGGAGGAGGACTACAAGGTCATGGAGCGGCTGCGCCGGCGCGTGGCGGCCATCGTCGAGGACGAGACGACCGCCGAGGCGCTGAAGCCCTACTACCGGTTCCTGTGCAAGCGGCCCTGCTCCAACGATGACTACCTGGCAACGTTCAACCGGTCCAACGTCACGCTGGTCGATGTGTCGGCGAGCAAGGGGGTCGAGCGCGCCACCGAAAAGGGCCTTCTCGCAAACGGTGTCGAGTACGAGGTCGACTGCATCATCTACGCGAGCGGATTCGAGATCACCACCGAAATCAGCCGCCGCTACTCGATCGAGACGATCGAGGGTCGCAACGGGCTGTCGCTGTTCGACTACTGGCACGACGGCTACAAGACGTTGCACGGCATGACCAGCCGCGATTTTCCCAACCAGTTCTATACCGGGTTCACCCAGGTCGGCATCTCCGCGAACATCGCGGCCAACTACGAGGTGCAGGGCGAGCACATCGCCTACATCATCGCCGAAGCCCTGGCGCGCGGCGCGACCACCGTCGAGCCCAGCCAGGAGGCTCAGGACGCGTGGTGCCAGACGATCCGCGAGACGGCGGTCGACAACTCGGCGTTCGATGCTCAGTGCACGCCCGGTTACTACAACAACGAAGGCGGCGGGGGCGGCGAGGGAATCCGGTCCCACCTCGGTGAGCCCTACGGCCCCGGCTTCTACGCCTTCGAAGACCTGCTGCGCGTCTGGCGGGCCAGGGGCGACCTGGAAGGTCTGGTCCTGGGCACGTGAACGAGACCCCTTCCACAGAGCTGAGATTCGACGGCCGCGTCGCCGTGGTGACCGGCGCCGGCCGCGGATTGGGCCGCTCCTATGCCCTGCTGCTCGCGGCGCGTGGCGCGAAGGTCGTGGTGAACGATCCGGGCGGCGGCCTGACCGGCGAGGGTCGCGATCCCGGACCGGCCGAGCACGTCGCAGCCGAGATCACGGCGGCGGGCGGGGACGCGGTCGCGTGTACCGCGTCGGTCGCGACCCGCGAAGGCGGTGAAGCGATCATCCAGACCGCCGTGGAACGTTACGGCGGCATCGACATCCTCATCCACAACGCCGGCAACGTCCGTCGCGCGTCGCTCAAGGAGATGAGCTACGAGGATTTCGACGCGGTCCTCGACGTCCACCTGCGCGGTGCGTTCCACGTTGTGCGGCCGGCGTTTCCGCTCATGTGCCGGGCGGGCTACGGGCGCATCGTGTTGACGTCGTCGATCGGCGGCCTGTACGGCAACC
Source organism: Mycobacterium sp. E1715 (assembly GCF_001667625.1). NCBI lineage: Bacteria > Bacillati > Actinomycetota > Actinomycetes > Mycobacteriales > Mycobacteriaceae > Mycobacterium > Mycobacterium sp. E1715. The sequence continues at coordinate 2,368 of NZ_LZJJ01000291.1, read as the reverse complement.
ACGGGGTGGCCAACTACGCGGCCGCGAAGGCCGGCGTCATCGGACTGGCCAACGTCGCGGCGCTCGAAGGCGCCGCCGACGGTGTCGCGTGCAACGTCATCGTCCCGGCCGCGGTGACCAGGATGGCCGACGGCATCGACATCTCCGCCTACCCGCCGATGGGTCCGGAACTCGTTGCACCCGTCGCGGGTTGGCTCGCCCACGAATCCTGCTCGGTGAACGGGGAGATGTTCATCGCGCTGGCGGGTCGGGTGGCGCGGGTGGTCGTCGCCGAAAGCCCGGGGGTCTACCGGCCCTCCTGGACGATCGAAGACGTCGGCCGCCACCTGGAGGCGATCCGATACGTGGAGGCGCCGTTGATCTTCCCGGTCCTGCCCGACGGGCACGACCGGCACATTCGCTACAGCTTCGAATTGTCGCACCGCTCAAGCGATCAAGGAGCGCTGCATGGCTGACGCGACCGGTCCGCTCGCCGGCGTGCGAGTGATCGACCTGACCGCCATGGTGATGGGACCGTACTGCACGCAGATCATGGCCGACATGGGCGCCGACGTTATCAAAGTCGAACCGCCGGAAGGGGATAACACCCGCTACATCTCGGTGGGCCCGGCACCAGGCATGAGTGGCGTGTTCGTCAACGTCAACCGCGGCAAGCGCAGCGTCGTGCTGGACCTCCGAACCGAAACGGGCGCGGCCGCACTGCGCGGGCTGCTCGAAACGGCGGACGTGTTCATCCACTCGATGCGCGCCAAGGCGATCGCCAAGCTGGGGTTCGGCTACCCCGAGGTCGCCGCGATCAACCCGCGGATCATCTACACCAATTGCTACGGCTACGGCAGGCGTGGACCCGAACGCGACCGGCCCGCATACGACGACACCATTCAGGCCGAATGCGGCCTGCCCGCGGTGCAACAACAGCTGACGGGCGAGGCCGACTACGTCGGGACCATCATGGCCGACAAGGTCGCTGGTCTGACGGCGCTCTACGCGACGACGATGGCGCTGTTCCACCGCGAGCGCACCGGTGAGGGACAAGAGGTCGAGGTCGCGATGTTCGAAACCATGGCCTCGTTCATGCTCGTCGAACACGCCAACGGTGCACTGTTCGATCCCCCGTTGGGGCCGGCGGTCTATCCGCGCACCGTGGCGCCCAACCGCCGCCCGTACCGCACCAGCGACGGCTACATCGCCGCGTTGATCTACAACGACAAGCACTGGAACGCGTTCATCGATGCCGTGCAGCCGCCGTGGGCCGATGGGTCGCATTCGACGCTGGAACAGCGCGCCCGCCAGATCGACGCCGTCTACGGCTTATTGGCCGAAACGATGAAGCAGCGCTCTACCGAGGAATGGCTGGCCTTGTTCCGCGACCTCGAGATACCGGCCGCACCGCTCAATACACCGGGCGCGCTGTTCGATGACCCGCATCTCAACGCCGTCGGCATGTTCGAGACCGTGGACACCCCGCACGGCCCGGTGCGCTTCCCGGGCGTGCCCACCTGGTTCTCACGGACGCCGGGGCGGGTCGCGGGGCCCGCCCCCGAGCTCGGCGCCGACACCACCGAAGTGCTCGCCGAAATCGGCGCGAGCAGACGCGGAATCGCACGAGATGCCCCGCCACAGTGCGAGTCTGTGTCTGCTCGCGAGGGAAAGGAGTCCTAGATGGGTGTGCCCGTCTACAAGCGCATTCTGGACCTGTTCGAGGCCGAGGGTGTCAATACCTTGTTCGGCATCCCCGACCCGAACTTCGTGCACATGTTCGCGGAGGCGGATGCCCGTGGCTGGTCGGTGGTCGCACCGCATCACGAACTCAGCGCGGGATTCATGGCCGAGGCTGCGTCGCGGATGACGGGCAATCCCGGCCTGTGCATCGGCACGCTCGGACCGGGCATGGCCAACATCGCGGGGGCGATCCAGTGCGCGAAAGTGGAAAACTCCCCGGTGATCTTCATCGGCGGCCAGCGAGCACGCATCACCGAGCGCCGGGTCCGGCGCGGCCGCATCCAGTTCGTCCGGCAGGAACCGCTCTTCGCGCCCTCGGTCAAGTACAGCGCCTCCATCGAGTACGCCGACCAGACCGACGAGATCATCCACGAGGCGATCCGCCGGGCCATGTCCGGCACGCCCGGCCCGGCCTACATCGAGTACCCGTCGCACGTCATCCTCTCCGAGCTCGACGCGGCGGATCCACTGCCGCCCCACCGGTATCGACTCGTCAACCAGACCGCGGGTGAGCGCGAGGTGGCCGAAGCGGCCAAGCTGATCCGGGCGGCCCAGAGCCCGATCTTGTTGGTGGGGCACGGGGTCCACACGTCGCGCACGGGTGCGACGGTCCGGGAGCTGGCCGACCTCATGGCCTGCCCGGTGA
>NZ_LZJJ01000290.1:0-4904 GCF_001667625.1 Mycobacterium sp. E1715 | reverse complement strand
GCGACAAGGGCGAACCGTGCTGGCCCGACGGCGTGGTGGGCAGCCTCACCCACTGCACCGGCTACCGCGGCGCGGTCGTGGGCCGCACCGAGGCGGTGCGCTCGGTGGGCATCGACGCCGAACCGCACGACGTGTTGCCCGACGGCGTGCTGAACGCGATCAGCCTGCCCGAGGAGCGCCACGAGATGGCGGCGCTGCCCGCGGGCCTGCACTGGGACCGAATCCTGTTCTGCGCCAAGGAGGCAACGTACAAGGCCTGGTTTCCATTGACCAAGCGCTGGCTGGGTTTCGAGGACGCCCACATCGTGTTCGACCTCGACCCGCCCGACGGCGGGACGACCGGGGTGTTCGTGTCCAAGATCCTGATCGACGGGCAGGCGCTCGACGGGCCACCGCTGACCGCGCTGCGGGGCCGGTGGTCGGTGGAGCGGGGACTGGTGCTGACCGCCATCGTGCTATGACGTCGAGCCCTGCCGGCCCTGGGTTGGTCATCGTCGACAAACCGGCCGGGATGACCAGTCACGACGTGGTGGGGCGCTGCCGTCGCATCTTCGCCACCCGCAGGGTGGGGCACGCCGGGACGCTGGACCCGATGGCCACCGGCGTGCTGGTGATCGGCGTGGACCGCGCCACCAAGATCCTCGGCCTGCTGACGGCCGCTTCCAAGTCGTACGCCGCCACCATCCGGCTCGGGCAGACCACGTCCACCGAGGACGCCGAAGGGGAAGTGCTGCACAGCGTTTCGGCCGCGCACCTGACGCGCGGGGAGATCGACACCGCGGTCGCCGGCCTACGCGGTGAGATCGACCAGGTGCCGTCGGCGGTGAGCGCCATCAAGGTGGACGGCCGCCGCGCCTACCGGCTGGTTCGCGAGGGCCAGGCCGTCGAACTCGCGGCCCGGCCGGTCCGCATCGACCGCTTCGAGGTGTGCGACGTTCGCTCCGATGGTCCCTTCGTCGACGTCGACGTGGAAGTCGACTGCTCGTCGGGCACCTACATTCGCGCCCTGGCCCGCGACGTCGGCGCCGCACTCGGCGTGGGCGGACATCTGACGGCCCTGCGGCGCACCCGCGTGGGCCGCTTCACGCTGGAGCGGGCCCGTTCGCTCGAAGACCTGGCCGAGCGGCCCGCCCTGTCCTTGACCCTGGACGAGGCGTGCCTGCTGGTCTTTCCGCGGCGCGAGCTGACCGCCGAGGAGGCCGAGGCCGCGGCCAACGGGCGGGGCCTCCCGCCGGCGGGCATCGACGGCGTCTACGCCGCCTGCGACGCCGGCGGCCGGGTGATCGCGCTGCTGCGCGACGAGGGCTCGCGGACCAAGTCGGTGGTGGTGATCCGCCCGGCGACGCTGTAGCGAAGGGTCCCCATCGAGCGCCCGGTGGGGTTAAGTTGCACACTGGGGGCCTGAGCCGCTGGAAAGGGACAAAGATGTCTAACAAGGTGTACGTCGTCGGCGTCGGCATGACGAAGTTCGAGAAGCCGGGCCGCCGCGAAGGCTGGGACTACCCCGACATGGCGCGCGAGTCGGGCACCAACGCGCTCACCGACGCGGGCGTCGACTACCGCGAGGTGCAGCAGGGCTACGTCGGCTACGTCGCCGGCGATTCGACGTCCGGGCAGCGCGCCCTCTACGAACTGGGCATGACGGGAATTCCGATCGTCAACGTCAACAACAACTGCTCGACCGGCTCCACCGCGCTCTTCCTGGCGGCCCAGGCCATCCGCGGCGGGATCGTCGACTGCGCCATCGCGCTCGGCTTCGAGAAGATGCAGCCCGGTTCGCTGAGCGGCGGAGCCCAGGACCGCGAATCGCCGATGGGCAAGCACGTCAAGGCGATGGCCGAGATCGACGAGTTCGCCATGCCCGTCGCGCCCTGGATGTTCGGCGCCGCGGGCCGCGAGCACATGCGCCAATACGGCACCACCGCAGAGCATTTCGCGAAAATCGGCTACAAGAACCACAAGCACTCGGTCAATAACCCGTTCGCGCAGTTCCAGGAGTCCTACACGCTCGACGACATCCTGGCGGCGCGGATGATCTCCGACCCGCTGACCAAGTTGCAATGCTCGCCCACCTCAGACGGTTCCGGCGCGGCGATCCTGGCCTCGGAGAGCTTCGTCGACAGCCATGGGCTGGCGGGCCAGGCCGTGGAGATCGTCGGTCAGGCGATGACGACCGACTTCGAGTCGACCTTCGACGGAAGTGCCAAGAACCTGATCGGCTACGACATGAATGTCCAAGCGGCCCAACAGGTTTACCACCAGTCCGGGCTGGGGCCCGAGGACTTCCAGGTGATCGAGCTGCACGACTGCTTCTCGGCCAACGAATTGCTGCTGTACGAGGCGCTGGGGCTGTGCGGCCCGGGTGAGGCGCCCAAGCTGATCGACAACGGCGACACCACCTACGGCGGGCGGTGGGTGGTCAACCCCTCGGGCGGCCTGATCTCGAAGGGTCACCCGCTTGGCGCCACCGGGCTGGCGCAATGCGCCGAGCTGACCTGGCAGCTGCGCGGCACCGCGGACAAGCGTCAGGTCGAGAACGTCAGCGCCGCACTGCAACACAACATCGGTCTGGGCGGCGCGGCCGTCGTGACCGCCTACCAGCGCGCCGAGCGCTGACGGGCGGCTAGCTCGAATGGCGGCGACCCGCGGCGCCCGGCTTCGCCGCGCTTGCGATCGCCGCTAGTCGACCACCCAGATCGCCCGCGCGGCCGGGCTGCCCAGGTCGACCGTCGTCTCGGCGCCATCGCCCGAGTCGATCGCCACCGAGATCATGCCGGCGAATTCCCGACGGGTCAGGACCCGCAGCCGGGAGTCCAGGTTGATGCCGACGTCGGCGAAATAGCGCAGCATCTGCGGGTCGGCGTCGGAGATGCGGGCGACCGTCCCGGCGTCGCCGTCGTCGCACGCCCAGAGCTGACGCGCCGGCGGGGTGGGCACCTGCCCGTCCGAGGCCGGGATGGGGTCGCCGTGCGGGTCGCGCTGCGGGAACCCCAGCTTGGCGTCGATGCGGGCGACCAGCCGGTCCGACACCGCATGCTCGAGCACTTCGGCCTCGTCGTGCACCTCGTCCCAGCCGTAGCCGAGCTCGTTGACCAGGAAGGTCTCCAGCAGCCGATGCCGGCGCACCATGGCCAGCGCCGCGCGCCTGCCGGCCTCGGTCAGCGAAACCGCGCCGTATTTCTCGTGGTCGACCAGGCCCTGTTCGGCCAGTTTGCGGATCGACTCCGAGGCCGTGCTGGCCGACACCCCGATCTTCTCGGCCAGCATCTTGGTGCTGACCTTTTCCACCGACCATTCCTGCGCGTTCCAGATGGCCTTCAGATAGTCCTGGCCGACCGCGGTGAGACCACCACGCTCTTCGTCAGCCTTCACAACGAGAGAGTTTAGGCAACCCAAGCCTGATCGTGTGCTCCTCGACACCGTCGCGCATGCGGATCTCCCGGCGGGGGGCCGCGCGCCGTAGGCTTGCGGTCGTGCAGCGGTGGCGCGGCCAAGACGAGATTCCCACGGACTGGGGCAGGTGTGTGCTCACCATCGGTGTTTTCGATGGGGTGCACCGGGGCCACGCCGAGCTGATCGCGCATGCGGTGAAGGCCGGCCGCGCCCGCAACGTTCCGACGGTGCTGATGACCTTCGACCCGCACCCGATGGAAGTGGTCTACCCGGGCAGCCATCCGGCGCAGCTGACGACGCTGACGCGACGCGCCGAGCTGGTCGAGGAGATGGGCATCGATGTCTTCCTCGTGATGCCGTTCACCAGCGATTTCATGAAGCTGACCCCGGAGCGCTACGTCCACGAGCTGCTGGTGGAGCACCTGCATGTGGTGGAGGTCGTGGTGGGGGAGAACTTCACCTTCGGCAAGAAGGCGGCCGGCAACGTCGAGACGCTGCGGCGCGCGGGGGACCGGTTCGGGTTCGCGGTGGAGGCGATGTCACTGCTTTCGGAGCACCACAGCAACGAGACGGTGACGTTCTCGTCCACCTACATCCGGTCCTGCGTCGACGCCGGTGACGTGGTGGCGGCCATGGAGGCGTTGGGCCGTCCGCACCGGGTCGAGGGTGTGGTCGTCCGGGGCGAGGGGCGCGGCATGGAGCTGGGGTTCCCGACCGCCAACGTGGCGCCGCCGATGTATTCGGCGATCCCGGCCGACGGCGTGTACGCCGCCTGGTTCACCCTGCTCGGCCACGGGCCGGTGACCGGCACCGTCGTGCCGGGCGAGCGCTACCAGGCCGCGGTGTCGGTCGGCACCAACCCGACCTTCTCCGGGCGCACCCGCACCGTCGAGGCCTTCGTCCTGGACACCACCGCCGACCTCTACGGTCAGTACGTGGCGTTGGACTTCGTCGCGCGCATCCGCGGGCAGCACAAGTTCGACTCGGTGAAGGACCTCATCGACGCGATGGGCAAGGACACCGAACGGGCCCGCACCACCCTGTCGGCCCAGGACTGATCCGCGGGAAGCGTCAGGAGGCGATCAGGTCGTCGATCTGGTTGATGGCCGACGACGCACCCTCCACGACGCCCATGTCCAGCACCTGTCGAAGCGCCTCGGCGGAGGAGTAGGCGCTGACGTAGGTCGTGCGGGTGCCGCCGTCGTGCTCGGCGAACGTGTACACGTTCCTCGAGACCGGCAGGTCGGGGTTCGGGTTGAAGTCCGCGTCGGCGAAGCCGTCGAGGAACGAGAAGCTCGTCGGCTCATCGACGGCCGTGATCTCCCAGTACCCGGCGTACTTCTCCCCGTCGGGGCCGGTCATGAAGTACGTCGTGCGGCTGCCGGGCGTGAGGCTGTGGTCGACGATGGTCGCCGGGTGGGACGGCGGCCCCCACACCCTCTCCAGCTGACGAGGGTCGGCGTAGACCTGCCAGATTCGGGCCAGCGGAGCGGCGAAGTCCGCGGTGATGG
>NZ_LZJJ01000289.1:0-18190 GCF_001667625.1 Mycobacterium sp. E1715 | reverse complement strand
CGGGCCGTCATGGTGGCCATGGGCTAGACCTGTGACGCGCGGCGGCCGTAGTCACCGAAGGGCTCGTCGCGATGCCGCACCGCTTCCCGGAAGCCGTGTTCGGTCGCGTCGGCGACGAAGGCGTGGCCTTCGGGGGTATGCCGGGCGACACCGTCGAACACGGTGCTGACCATCCTGCTGGTGGCCACACCCTGTTGCAGCAGAGCCGAATTGAGCGCGAGCTTGACCATGATCAGCTGGTTGACCGGCACCGCGGCGATCCGCTGCACCAGCCGCTCGGTGCGCTCGTCGAGGTCTTCGGGCTCCGGCGCCTCGACCGCCAGGCCCCATTCCGCGGCCTGAGCCCCGGTGATGCAATCGCCGGTGAACAGCAGGCGCTTGGCGCGCTGGTCGCCCAGCCGGTGCGCCCACAGGCCCGCCGCCGGGACGCCCCATACCCGGGTCGGCGGGTACCCGATCTTGGCGTCGGCGGCAGCGATCACCTGGTCGGCGTGCAGCGCGATGTCGGTGCCGCCGGCCACGCAATAGCCATGGATCTTGACCACCGTCGGCTTGTCGGCGTGCATCAGGCTGGAGAAGCCGCGCACGAACCGGCTCATCATCTGGTAGTCGATCATCGGGTCCCACGGCTGATCGGGTAAGTGGTTGACCGCCTGGGTTTTTCCGCTGAGAACGGTCCCCGCATAGGCGCCGGTCCCGCCGGCCGAGCCGGTGCGATCGGCGTACGCGCTCAGGTCGAAGCCCGCACAGAAGCCCTCGCCACGACCCGACACCAGGATCACGTGCACATTGGGATCCAGATCGGCGCGCTCCACCAGCGCCGAGAGCTCCAGCGGGGTGTCCGCGACGATCGCGTTGCCCTTCTCCGGCCGGTTGAAGGTGATCCGGGCAACCCGATCGGTGACCTCATAGGTCATCGTCTTCAGGTTGTCGAAGTCGACCGGCCTGATCGCGTGAGTCATCCCTTTACTAGAGCACGCTCGAGAATGGGAGCCAGGTCGAGCCCGGTGGGCATCGTGCCGAACGCGCCGCCCCACCGACGGTCGAGCCGGGTGGTCAGGAAGGCCTCGGCGACCGCGGGGTGGCCGTGGCGCACCAGCAGCGAGCCCTGCAGCGCCAGACAGATGTCCTCGGCGACCTTGCGGGCCCGATGCGCGATGGTGTCCAGGTCGCTCAGGTCCTGCCGCAGCCGGTCGACGTGCGCGCCCAGTCGCGGGTCGGCCGCGGCGCTTTCGGAGAGTTCACCGAACAACACCTCGACGCATTCGGGGCGAGTTGCCATGGCGCGCAACGTGTCCAGCGCGCTCACATTGCCCGAGCCCTCCCAGATGCCCATCAGCGGCGCCTCACGGAACAACCGCGGCATGCCCGAGTCCTCGACGTAGCCGTTGCCGCCCAGGCATTCCAGCGCCTCGGCGGCGTGCGGGGTGGCGCGCTTGCACACCCAGTACTTGCTGGCCGCCAACCCGATGCGGCGCAGCAACGCCTCCCGGTCGTCGCCGCGCAACGCCTTGTCGGTGGCGCCGGCCATCCGCATCGCGACGATGGTGGCGGCCTCGGCCTCCACGGCCAGGTCGGCCAGCACGTTGCGCATGAGCGGCTGGTCGATCAGATAGGCGCCGAACGCCTTTCGGTGCTGAGCGTGGTGGATCGCGCGGGTCAGGCCGGTGCGCATGCTGGTGGCACTGCCGAGGGTGCAGTCCAGCCGCGTCAGGTTGACCATCTCGATGATGGTGGGGACGCCGCGGCCCTCCTCGCCCACCAACCATGCGGTGGCGCCGTCGTACTCGACCTCACTGGACGCGTTGGCGTGGTTGCCCAGCTTGTCCTTGAGCCGCTGCAGGAACATGCGGTTGCGACTGCCGTCGGGCAGCACCCGCGGCAGCAGGAAGCAGGACAGCCCGCCCGGGGCCTGCGCGAGAACCAGGAAGATGTCGCACATCGGGGCCGAGGTGAACCACTTGTGACCGACGAGGCTGTAGGTGCCGTCGCCGTTCGGGGTGGCCTGCGTCGTCCCCGCCCGCACGTCGGAGCCGCCCTGCTTCTCGGTCATCGACATGCCCGCGGTGATGCCGCGTTTGGTGGTGGCCAGCTTGAGCTCGGGATCGTATTCGCGGCTGGTGAGCAGCGGCTCGTAGACCGCCGCGAGTTCGGGGTTGTAGCGCAGCGCGGGGACGACGGCGTAGGTCATCGAGATCGGGCAGGTGTGGCCGGGCTCGACGTTCCAGACCGACATCTTGGCCGCACGCACCACGTGGGCGCCCGGGCGCCCGTCGGCCCACGGTGCCGCGTGGATGCCGCTGGCGATCGCCGTGCGCATCAGTTCGTGGTAGGCCGGGTCGTACTCGACCTCGTCGACCCGGTGGCCGTATTTGTCATGGGTGTGCAGGATGGGCCGGTTGCGGTCGGCGAGCTCGCCCCAGCGCTGGGCTTGGGCGCCGCCGGCGATCGCCCCCACCTCGGTCACCTCTTCGGAGCCCCATTCCCCACCCTCACGGATCAGGGCCTCGGCGAGTACCGCGGACGTCGCGGGGTTGTAGTTCTCCAGCGGGGGAACCTGGTTGGTGACGACATGCGTATCCGACATGCCCCTCATGTTACATTTTTTCGACAGCCGCACAAGAGGTGTAATGCGACGTCACCGTGGGTGCGCGGCGAAGAACTCCCACAGGGTGCGGGCGGCGAACGGCGGCCACTCGTGGCCGCCCTGATCGATCGTGATGAGCGTGACGCCGCGGTTGCCTGCGCAGCCCGCCGTCGACGTGGTGATCGGGCCATTGCTGGTGGTGGCCGGGCTTGCGCACTGGTCGACGTTGCGCCAGAACGCATTCACCTCGGGCACCGCGGGGCCGTTGATCACGCTGAAACCCTGCCCGCCGCCGTAGGGCACCAGCCGGTCCGCCGTGCCGTGAATGTGCATGATCGACGTCGGACGCGGGTTGGGGCATCGAGTCAGCTGCGTGGCGGCGACCGGGCCGATCGCGGCGAAGATGTCGGTGGCGCACGCGAGCGTAAAGGACATGATGCCGCCGTTGCTCATTCCGGAGACATAGACGCGGGCGGGGTCGGTGCCGACGTGCTTGGCGACGTCGGCGACGACCGCGCTGATGAACGCGACGTCGTCGACGCCCTCCCGTCCCGGCCGGCCGCAGCAGGTCTCCCCGTCGACGTTCCAGGCCCGGTCCAGCCCGTCCGGGTAGGCGACGACGACCTTGGCCGAATCGGCCAATTCGTCCCAGCCGTAATCCCTTTCGACCTGCCGGGCGCTCCCGGAATAGCCGTGCAGCACGACGACCAGCGGAGGCGATGCGGATTTGCCCGCCGGCTCGTAGAGCCGGTAGCTGCGATCGTGTCCGCCCACATCGAGGTGGTGCAGGCTGGTCCCGGTGACGAAGCCCGAGGGCGGACCAGGCGAACAGCTCGCGACCAGGAGGACGACCCCGAGGAGCGTTGCGAGCCGACCGAGCACGGGCGGAGATCTCAGCCGCCGGTCTTTTCCCGCAGGAACGCGATGTCGTCCTTGCGTCCCTCGTCGGCGGTCTCGCAGATGACGGGTGCAGCGGCCGCCGTGACCACCGCGACGAGCAGCTCGGGATCGATCTGGCCGGTGCCGAAGTTGGCGTGCCGGTCGGCGCCCGAGCCCGCCGCGTCCCTCGAGTCGTTGCAGTGCACCAGGTCGATGCGGCCGGTCAGCGCCTTGATCCGCTCGACCGCGTCGACCAGCGCCTCGCCGGCGGCCCAGGCGTGGCAGGTGTCCAGGCAGAAGCCGATTCCCTTGTCGCCGATGTGATCCCAGAGTTTGCCGATGGTGTCGAAGTGACGCGCCATCGCGTGGTCGCCGCCCGCCGTGTTCTCCAGGTACACGGGCACATCGGTTTCCAGGTAGTCCAGCGCCTTGACCCACCGCTCGAACCCGGCCTCCATGTCGTCGTCGTCGGCGTGGCCGCCGTGCACGATCACGGCCGTCGCGCCGATCTCCGCGGCCGCGTCGCAGGTGTCCTGCAGGATCTTGCGCGACGGGATGCGGATGCGGTTGTTGGCCGACGCCACGTTGATGAGGTACGGCGCGTGGACGTAGAGCGGCACGGCCGACGCCTTGAGCGTGCCGGCGTCGTCGCGGGGCTTGGGCTTCTTCCAGCTCTGCGGGTTGCCGAGGAAGAACTGCACCACGTCGGCCCCGTCCGCCTGGGCGGCCGCCAGCGGGTCTTCGTTGTGGACGTGTGAACCGATGAGCACGTCGCCAGTGTAGTAAGGGCGGCCGACGCGAGCGTCACGCCAGCGTGACATTGGGTCGCGAGAGCCACGCTGGCGTGACAGTCGGCGGGTACGAGCGGGTACGAAAAAGCCCCGGGCGAGTGCCCGGGGCTTTTTCTGTGTCGACTACCGGTAGTCGCTGTAGCCGTAGTCGTCCAGCGGAACCGCGGCTCCAGTCGCCTGGCCGAAGTCCGGGCTGTAGTACTGATCCTCGTAGGACGGGATCGTGTACGCGGCGGCCCGGGCCTCCTCGGTCGGCTGTACCTGGATGTTGCGGTACCGGTTGATGCCGGTACCGGCCGGGATCAGCTTTCCGATGATCACGTTCTCCTTCAGACCGTTGAGCTTGTCGCTGCGGCAGTTGATGGCCGCATCGGTCAGCACTCGCGTGGTCTCCTGGAACGACGCCGCACTGAGCCACGAATCGGTGGCCAGCGATGCCTTCGTGATACCCATCAGTACCGGGCGCCCGGCGGCGGGCTCGCCGCCCTCGGCCACCACGCGACGGTTCTCCGCCTCGAACTCCGCGCGGTCGATCAGCGAGCCGGGCAGGAACTCCGTCGAGCCCGAGTCGATGATGGTGACGCGACGCAGCATCTGGCGGACGATCACCTCGATGTGCTTGTCGTGGATCGACACACCCTGGGCGCGGTAAACCTCCTGGACCTCGCGGACCAGGTGGATCTGCACCTCGCGGGGGCCCTGCACGCGCAACACCTCGTGCGGGTCGGCCGAACCCTCCATCAGCTGCTGGCCCACCTCGACGTGGTCGCCGTCGGACAGGACCCGCTCGGAACCGTCGTCGTGCTTGAACACGCGCAGCCGCTGCCGCTTGGAGAGCTTGTCGTACACGACCTCCTCGCTCCCGTCGTCGGGAACGATGGTGATCTTGTAGAAGCGCTCACCCTCCTCGAGTTGCACCCGCCCGGTGACGTCGGCGATCGGCGCCTTGCCGCGCGGGACGCGGGCCTCGAACAGTTCCTGGACCCGGGGCAGACCGCCGGTGATGTCCTCACCGACACCACCCTGGTGGAAGGTACGCATGGTCAGCTGCGTGCCGGGCTCACCGATGGACTGGGCCGCGACGATGCCGACGGCCTCGCCGATGTCGACCAGCTTGCCGGTGGCCATCGAACGCCCGTAGCAGGTCGCGCACACGCCGGTGCCCGTGGTGCAGGTCAGCACCGAGCGCACCTTCACCTGCGTGATGCCGGCCGCCAGCAGGGCGTCGATCTCCGGGTCACCCAGGTCCTCGCCGCGCGCGACGACGACGTTCCCGGCCTCGTCGACCGCGTCGGTGCCCAAAGTCCGCGCGTACGCCGAGGTTTCGATGTACGGGTCGCGGATCAGGGTGCCGTCGGGCTGACGCTCGGCGAGCTCGACGATGATGCCGCGCTCGGTCTCGCAGTCGTGCTCGCGGACGATGACGTCCTGGCTCACGTCCACCAGACGACGGGTCAGGTAACCCGAGTCGGCGGTACGCAACGCGGTGTCCGCCAGGCCCTTTCGGGCGCCGTGCGTGTTGATGAAGTACTCCAGCACCGTCAGGCCCTCGCGGAACGACGACTTGACCGGACGCGGGATGAACTCACCCTTCGGGTTGGTCACCAGACCCTTCATGCCGGCCAGCGTTCGGGTCTGGGTGAAGTTACCCGTGGCACCCGAGTCGACGATCGTGATGATCGGGTTGTCGCTGGGGTAGTGCTCGCGGAGCGCCTGACCGACCTCGTCGGTGGCTTCCTTCCAGATCTCCACCAGCGCCTCGTTGCGCTCGTCGTGGTTCAAAGCGCCTCGCTGGAACTGCTTTTCGACCTTCTCGGCCCGCTCCTCGTACTGGTCGAGGATCTCCTTCTTGCGCGGCGGGACCAGCACGTCGGCCATCGACACGGTGACCCCACTGCGGGTGGCCCAGTAGAAGCCGGCGTCCTTGAGCTTGTCGACGGTCTGCGCCACCACGATCATCGGGTAGCGCTCGGCGAGGTCGTTGATGATCGCGGCCTGCACCTTCTTGTGCATCTGCTTGTTCACGAACGGGTAGCCCACCGGCAGCAGCTCGTTGAACAGCACCCGGCCCAGCGTCGTCTCGGCCATCCAGGCGTCGCCCGGCTGCCAGCCGTTGGCGCCGAACAGCTCGGCCTCGATCTCGGCGGGCGGACGCAGCTGCGTCAGTCGCACCTTGATCTTGGCCCGCACCGACAGCACGCCGCGGTCGGCGGCCATGATCGCCTCGGCCGGCGAGGAGTACACGCCAACCTCCGGCTGATCCTTTGCGGCGGGCGAGAATTCGCCCTTGTCGCCGTCGACCTCGGTGGTCAGGAAGTACAGCCCGGTCACCATGTCCAGTCGCGGCATGGCCAGCGGGCGGCCGGAGGCCGGCGACAGGATGTTGTTGGAAGACAGCATCAGGATGCGGGCCTCGGCCTGCGCCTCGGCGCTCAGCGGCAGGTGCACCGCCATCTGGTCACCGTCGAAGTCGGCGTTGAACGCCTCACACACCAGCGGGTGCAGCTGAATCGCCTTGCCCTCCACCAGCATCGGCTCGAAGGCCTGGATGCCCAGCCGGTGCAGCGTGGGTGCGCGGTTCAGCAGCACCGGGTGCTCGGCGATGACCTCTTCCAGGACGTCCCACACCTGGGGACGCTGCCGCTCCACCATCCGCTTGGCGCTCTTGATGTTCTGCGCGTGGTTGAGGTCGACGAGCCGCTTCATCACGAACGGCTTGAACAGCTCGAGCGCCATCAGCTTGGGCAGGCCGCACTGGTGCAGCTTGAGCTGCGGGCCGACCACGATGACGCTGCGGCCCGAGTAGTCGACACGCTTACCGAGCAGGTTCTGACGGAACCGGCCCTGCTTGCCCTTCAACAGATCCGACAGCGACTTCAGCGGACGGTTGCCCGGCCCGGTGACCGGGCGGCCGCGACGGCCGTTGTCGAACAGCGCGTCGACGGACTCCTGCAGCATCCGCTTCTCGTTGTTGACGATGATCTCGGGCGCGCCGAGGTCGATCAGCCTCTTGAGGCGGTTGTTGCGGTTGATGACCCGGCGGTACAGGTCGTTCAGGTCACTGGTCGCGAAGCGGCCACCGTCCAACTGCACCATCGGGCGCAGTTCCGGCGGGATCACCGGGACGGCGTCGAGCACCATGCCCATCGGCGAGTTGCCCGACTGCTGGAAGGCGGCGACCACCTTCAGGCGCTTGAGGGCGCGAAGCTTCTTCTGCCCCTTGCCGTTTCGGATGACGTCACGCAGCGAGTCGGCCTCGGCGTCGATGTCGAAGTTCTCGATGAGCTTCTGGATCGACTCCGCGCCCATGGCGCCGGTGAAGTACTCGCCGTAGCGGTCGACGAGCTCGCGGTAGAGGTTCTCGTCGACGATCAACTGCTTGGGGGCCAGCTTGGTGAAGGTGCTCCAAATGTCCTCCAGCCGGTCCAGCTCACGCTGGGCGCGGTCGCGGAGCTGACGCATCTCCCGCTCGCCGCCGTCGCGCACCTTGCGGCGGGCGTCGGCCTTGGCGCCCTCGGCCTCCAGCTCGGCCAGGTCGGCCTCCAGCTTCTGCGCGCGGGCCTCCAGGTCGGCGTCGCGCTGATCCTCAACGGCCTTGCGCTCCACCATCATTTCGGCCTCGAGCGTGGACAGCTCGTTGTGCCGCATCTCGTCGTCGACCGACGTGATCACGTACGCCGCGAAGTAGATGATCTTCTCGAGATCCTTCGGGGCGAGGTCGAGCAGGTAACCGAGGCGGCTCGGCACACCCTTGAAGTACCAGATGTGCGTGACCGGCGCGGCCAGCTCGATGTGACCCATCCGCTCGCGGCGCACCTTGGCGCGAGTCACCTCGACGCCGCAACGCTCACAGATGATGCCCTTGAAGCGGACGCGCTTGTACTTGCCGCAGTAGCACTCCCAGTCGCGAGTAGGTCCGAAGATCTTCTCGCAGAACAGGCCGTCCTTCTCCGGCTTCAGCGTGCGGTAGTTGATCGTCTCCGGCTTCTTGACCTCGCCGTAAGACCATTGCCTGATGTCCTCCGCGGTGGCCAGGCCGATACGGAGTTCATCGAAGAAGTTGACGTCGAGCACGTAACTCCCTTTCCCCTTGCGGGTTTAGTAACTAAAAGTGATTAAGCCAGGTCCTCAACGGAGGCGGATTCGTTGCGCGACAAGTTGATTCCCAGGTTGGCCGCAGCCCGCTCCAGGTCCTCGTCCTCGCCTTCGCGCAATTCGATCGCCGCGCCGTCCGACGAGAGCACCTCGACGTTCAGGCACAGCGACTGCAGCTCCTTGAGCAGCACCTTGAACGACTCGGGGATGCCCGGCTCGGGGATGTTCTCGCCCTTGACGATCGCCTCGTACACCTTGACCCGGCCGACCGTGTCGTCGGACTTGATGGTCAACAGCTCCTGCAGCGTGTACGCGGCGCCGTAGGCCTGCATGGCCCAGCACTCCATCTCACCGAACCGCTGGCCACCGAACTGCGCCTTACCGCCCAGCGGCTGCTGGGTGATCATCGAGTACGGGCCGGTGGAGCGGGCGTGGATCTTGTCGTCCACCAGGTGGTGCAGCTTCATGATGTACATGAAGCCAACCGTCACCGGGTACGGGAACGGCTCACCGCTGCGGCCGTCGAAGAGCACCGCCTTGCCGTCGCCGTCCACCATCACCTCGTTGTCCCGGTTGGGCAGCGTGCAGGACAGCAGCCCCTGCAGCTCCGCCTCCCGGGCGCCGTCGAACACCGGCGTCGACACGATGGCGTTCGGCTCCGCGCTCTGCAGCTCCTTGGGCAGGTTGGCCGCCCACTCGGGGGAACCCTCGATGTTCCAGCCGGACTTGGCCACCCACCCGAGGTGGGTCTCCAGGATCTGGCCGATGTTCATCCGTCGCGGCACACCGTGCGTGTTCAGGATGATGTCCACCGGGGTGCCGTCCGGCAGGAACGGCATGTCCTCGACGGGCAGGATCTTGCCGATCACGCCCTTGTTGCCGTGCCGGCCGGCGAGCTTGTCACCGTCGGAGATCTTGCGCTTCTGGGCCACGTAGACGCGGACCAGCTCGTTGACACCGGCCGGCAGCTCGTCGTCGTCCTCGCGGGAGAACACCCGGATGCCGATCACCTTGCCGGACTCGCCGTGCGGCACCTTCAGCGAGGTGTCGCGGACCTCGCGGGCCTTCTCACCGAAGATCGCCCGCAGCAGCCGCTCCTCCGGGGTCAGCTCGGTCTCCCCCTTCGGGGTGACCTTGCCGACCAGGATGTCGCCGTCGCGCACCTCGGCGCCGATGCGGACGATGCCGCGCTCGTCGAGGTCGGCCAGCACCTCGTCGGAGACGTTCGGGATGTCCCGGGTGATCTCCTCGGCGCCCAGCTTGGTGTCGCGGGCGTCGATCTCGTGCTCCTCGATGTGGATCGAGGTGAGCACGTCCTCCTCAACCAGGCGGTTGGACAGGATGATCGCGTCCTCGTAGTTGTGGCCCTCCCACGGCATGATCGCCACCAGCAGGTTCTTGCCCAGCGCCATCTCACCGTTCTCGGTGCAGGGGCCGTCGGCGATGACCTGGCCGGCCTCGACCCGGTCCCCGGCGTCCACGATCGGCGACTGGTTGGCGCAGGTGCCGTGGTTGGACCGCTCGAACTTGCGCATCCGGTAGGTGTGCCGGGTGCCGTCGTCGGCCATCACCGTGATGTAGTCGGCGCTGACTTCCTCGATCACCCCGGCCTTGTCCGCGACGACGACGTCGCCGGCGTCGATCGCGGCGCGCAGCTCCATGCCGGTGCCCACCAGCGGCGCCTCGCTGCGCACCAGCGGAACCGCCTGACGCTGCATGTTGGCGCCCATCAGGGCACGGTTGGCGTCGTCGTGTTCGAGGAACGGGATCATGGCGGTGGCCACCGACACCATCTGGCGCGGCGACACGTCCATGTAGTCCACCTCGGACGACGGCACGTACTCGACCTCGCCCGCCTTGCGGCGGACCAGGACGCGCGACTCCTCAAACCGGCCCTTCGCGTCGATCGGCGAGTTGGCCTGCGCCACCACGTGGCGGTCCTCCTCGTCGGCGGTCAGGTAGTGGATCTCGTCGGTGACCACACCGTCGACCACCTTGCGGTACGGCGTCTCGATGAAGCCGAACGGGTTGACCCGCGCGTACACCGACAGCGAGCCGATCAGGCCGATGTTCGGACCCTCCGGGGTCTCGATCGGGCACATCCGGCCGTAGTGCGACGGGTGCACGTCACGAACCTCCAGCCCGGCCCGCTCACGGGACAGACCGCCGGGGCCCAGCGCCGACAGGCGGCGCTTGTGGGTCAGACCCGACAGCGGGTTGTTCTGGTCCATGAACTGGGAGAGCTGGCTGGTGCCGAAGAACTCCTTGATCGCGGCGACGACCGGCCGGATGTTGATCAGCGTCTGCGGCGTGATCGCCTCGACGTCCTGCGTGGTCATCCGCTCGCGGACGACGCGCTCCATCCGGGACATGCCGACCCGGATCTGGTTCTGGATCAACTCGCCGACCGTGCGCAGCCGCCGGTTGCCGAAGTGGTCGATGTCGTCGGTCTCCACCGGCACCTCGATGCCGCCCGGGACGGTCATCGTGGCCTGGCCCTCGTGCAGGCGGACCAGGTATTCGATGGTCGCGACGACGTCTTCCTCGGTCAGCGTGGACGACGTGATCGGCTCGCCGGCGTGCAGGCCGAGCTTCTTGTTGACCTTGTAGCGGCCGACGCGGGCCAGGTCGTAGCGCTTCTCCTTGAAGAACAGGTTCTCCAGCAGGGTCTGCGCGGACTCCTTGGTCGGCGGCTCGCCCGGGCGCAGCTTGCGGTAGATGTCCAGCAGCGCCTCGTCGGTGCCCGCGGTGTTGTCCTTCTCCAGCGTGCCCATCATGATCTCGGAGAAGCCGAACCGCTCGTGGATCTGCTCGTTGGTCCAGCCCAGCGCCTTGAGCAGCACGGTGACGGGCTGGCGGCGCTTGCGGTCGATGCGCACGCCGACGGTGTCGCGCTTGTCGACGTCGAACTCCAGCCACGCGCCGCGGCTGGGGATCACCTTGACGCTGTGCAGCAGCTTCTCGGTGGACTTGTCGATGGTCTCGTCGAAGTACACGCCGGGCGAGCGAACGAGCTGGCTGACGACCACGCGCTCGGTCCCGTTGATGATGAAGGTGCCCTTCTCGGTCATCATCGGGAAGTCGCCCATGAACACCGTCTGGCTCTTGATCTCGCCGGTGTTGTTGTTGATGAACTCGGCCGTGACGAACAGCGGGGCCGCGTACGTCATGTCCTTGTCTTTGCACTCGTCGACCGGCGCCTTGACCTCGTCGAAACGGGGATCGGAGAACGACAGCGACATCGAGCCGGAGAAGTCCTCGATCGGCGAGAGCTCGTAGAGCACCTCTTCGAGGCCGCCGACCGGGCTGGGCTCGCCACGATCGGTGGCGGCCTCGCGCCAGCGCGGTGAGCCGATCAACCACTCGAAGGAGTCGATCTGCACGTCGAGCAGGCCGGGAACCTCGAGCGGTTCGCGGAGCTTGGCGAAGGAAACTCGGTTGGGCGCTCCGGGGACGGAGCCGTTTAGGGAACTTCCATTAGAGGAACTTTGTGGGCGATCCGTTTTGCTCTGGCGAGAATCAGCCAAGATGCATCCTTCCAGCACCTCGTGCGACTCACGAAGACCGGAACCACCGGTTGCGTTCGCCGCGAATTGTGTCGGTTAGGCCGGCGAACGAACTGTCCGGATCTCACGCGCACGGTGAAAGAACTAAGCCGCTTGCAGGGGGCTCAGGCTTAGACCACGGTGTCAGGTGGCGGGTGAGGTGGGCAGGAGGTAGCCAGCGCAACGTCCAACAATAGCGTAGGGCGGCGCATTCCTCAACTGTCCAGCACAGGACATCCAGGGACATCGGCGCTGGCTGGCATCTCGACTCTCCGCTGGATACATGCTGCCCAACAGACTGGCCCGTTTACGGCCCGTCGTCAAGAGGGCGGGCCGGGGGAGTTACGCGAAGTTATCGCGAAACCTCGGGCCGGACGAGCTAGTCGCCGACCTCGTGCGCGCGGTACTTGTGGGTGCCCTCCATGTCGTCGATGATCGCGGCTTGCGCCTTCTGCGGCAGGGTGTGCAGGATCTCGCGCACCCGCGCCTGGCGCCGGCCGACGGCCTTGCGCTCGGGCATCCCGGGGGACGCGACGATCTGCGGCGGCACGCCCTCGATCTCCTCCACACCGCCGGCGTGCTGGCCGGCCTCGAGGGCGGCCTGCTCTTCGGCCATCGTCGCCTCGTCCTTTTCCTCGGACATGCCGATCGGGCCGATGCGGCGGCCGTTGAGGAACTGCCGCACGACCGGCTCGTCGCTGGTCAGCAGCACCTCGCGGGGGCCGAACATGACCAGCTTGCGCCGGAAGAGCATGCCCATGTTGTCCGGCACGGTGCGGGCGATGTTGATGTTGTGCGTGACGATGAGGACGGTGGCGTCGATCTGGGCGTTGATGTCAAGGATCAGCTGGCTCAGGTAGGCGGTGCGGACCGGGTCCAGACCGGAGTCGGGCTCGTCGCAGAGGATGATCTGCGGGTCCATCACCAGGGCGCGGGCCAGGCTGGCGCGCTTGCGCATACCGCCGGAGATTTCGCCGGGGAACTTCTTCTCGTCGCCGCCGAGACCCACCATCTGCAGCTTCTCCATGACGATGTCACGGATCTCGCTTTCCTTCTTCTTGGTGTGCTCGCGCAGCGGGAAGGCGGCGTTGTCAAACAGGTTCATCGAACCGAACAGGGCACCGTCCTGGAACATGACGCCGAACAGCGTGCGGATCTCGTAGAGCTCCTTGGCCGAGCACTGCAGGATGTCGGTGCCGTCGATGACCACCGAGCCGCGCTCGGGACGCAGCAGGCCGATCAGGGACTTCAGGAACACCGATTTGCCGGTACCGGACGGCCCCAGCAGCACGCTGACCTCCCCGGCGGGGATCTCCAGGGTCACGTCTTCCCAAATTCTCGACGATCCGAAGGACTTGGTGAGGCCGTTCACCTCAATAGCGACACCCATGGGAGATCCTTCCGTCGACGCTCATGCCCGCCACCTGCCCTTTTATGTGGCATGAGTCACTGTAGCGCACGCTTGCTGCACGGCATCAGGGTTGCAAGGCACAGCCGGGAAAAATTGGCTGACCTGAGATCCGGCCGTCGCCGGCGGCCGCCATCCTATTCGACGCGCGTTAGCCAGTGGGCGCCCAATTGCCGTGAAAGCCCATCGGCACCCGCTGTGGCAAATGCACGGTGGCCACGGACTCGAGCGTCTGCGCGTCGAGCAACACCAGCTGGCCCTGGTCGCGGCCCCGGTGGTAGCCGTAGCCCATCAGAACGCCGTCGTCCTCGACTCGTCCCTTCTGGGAGCCGGGGTTGGGCACAAAGGACATCTCGCCGAGCAAAAGGTCGGGATCGAGCGCGGCGACCTCGCGGGCGCCGGTCTGGTAGTCGTGCTTGTACAGCGCGGCGGCGCCGCCGGCGAAGTAAGCCCCGACGGTGTAGCCGAAGCGGTGCGGGCCGCCCAGCATGTCCTCGTTGATCCGCGGAAATTCCTGCGGCTGATCGTCGCGGCATTCGGTGGCCACCGCGCCGGTCGCCAGGTTGATCGTCCACCGGTCCAGCGTCGGCGGGGTCTCGCCGGGCCCGTGCCGGTCGCGGTCGAACATCCGCGCGTATCGCACCACGTCGAGCACCAAAACCTCTGCGCCGTCCCGCATCTCGGAGTAGGCGTTGAGGGGGTGGTAGACGTAGCAGGGCTCGATCTCGAACCAGCGGACGTCCGCGTTGCCGCCCTCGCGCGGCATGACCCCGATGCGCGCCGGGTAGCCGGGGTTCCAGGCGTACGGCATGCGGTCGGAGTGCTTCGGGTTCCGGTTCATCAGGGCGTTGATCGGGCTCGGCACCCGCACGCGCCCGATCAGCGACTGCATCGCCAGCCGGGCCGGCAGGCCGAGCCAGCGGGGCATGGTCTGCGGCAGCGCCTGCACCGGGTCGAAGGTCACCGGCAGGTCGTAGATGACGACGTACTTCTCGGTCAGTGAGAAGTCGTGCATCATCGGCGACCCGGACACCTCGATGTCGACCGTGCGGCGGGCGCGGCCCCGGGTGTCGATCACCGAGTACTGCACGGTGCGTCCGCGGGCGAACGAGTAAGAGACGGCGTGCAATTCGCCGGTGCGCGGGTCGCGGTGCGGATGGGCGGTGTAGCCGCCCGCCAGCGTGCCGTCGAAGTCGCAGGTGCCGACCGTGTCCAGCGCGTCGGTCAGCTCGTAGTTGGCCACCCCGCCCTCGACCAGCGCCAGGGTGCGCCCGGCGTGGGTCAAGACATTGGTGTTGGCGCCGAGCGAGAGCATGCCCGCCCGCGGGTCGAGCCGGCCCGGCGCCGCCTCGCCCAGGGCCGCGCACACCGACAGGCTGCGCACCCAGCGGTTGCGGTACCAGCGGGCACTGCCCCCGCTCAGCGCGACGCCGTGCACCATCCCGTCGCCGCTGAACCAGTGGTAGGTGGCCGGGTCGACCTCCTCGGCGGGGTTGGGACCGTTGCGCAGGTAGCGGCCGTCGAGGTGTTCGGGGATGCGTCCGGTGACCGGCAGGTCGGTCGCGGTCACCTCGGCGCCCACCGGCGCCAGCAGGCCCTCGAGGTACTGGTTCCGGGTTTCGGCGGTGTGCGCGACAGTCATCGCTGAGCTCCTATAACATTGATATGACGCTGTTATTTCGACGCTACGCCGCGGATGGGAGGATGGCAACGATGACTTCGGAATTGACTCGAGGGCAGCGCGGCGTCCGCGACGAGATGCTGCGCGCCGCGGTCGGCCTGCTGCACGAGCACGGCCCGGACGCGCTGCAGACCCGCAAGGTCGCCGGCGAGGCCGGAACGTCGACGATGGCGGTGTACACCCACTTCGGCGGGATGCGCGGCCTGATCGCCGAGGTGGCCGAAGAGGGCTTGCGCCAGTTCGACGCCGCGCTGGCGGTGCCCGCGACCGACGATCCGGTCGCCGACCTGTTCGTCATCGGTGCGGCCTACCGGCGCTACGCCATCAGGCACCCGCACATGTATCGGCTGATGTTCGGCAGCACCAGCGCGCACGGCATCAACGCCCCCGCGGGCAACGTGTTGACGCTGACGGTCGACGAGATCGAGCAGGACGTGCCCGGCTTCGTGCACGTCGTCCGGGCGGTCCGCCGATCGATACTCGCCGGCCGCATCACCGCCTGCGCCCCGGACGACGACCCGACGATCGTCGCCACCGCGGCCCAGTTCTGGTCCCAGGTGCACGGCTTCGTGATGCTGGAGCTGGCCGGCTTCTACGGCGACGACGGGGCGGCCGTCGCGCCGGTGCTCATCTCGATGTTCACCAATTTGCTTGTAGCACTGGGTGATTCCGCCGAGCGAATCGCCCTGTCGGTGCAGTCCACGCGCTGAGGACCACGAAACCCCCGGGAGCCGCAGGGCGGTCCCGGGGGTTTCGGCGTGGAGCTACTTGACGGTGACGGTGGCGCCGGCGGCCTCGAGCTTGGTCTTGGCCTCGTCGGCGGCCTCCTTGGCGACCTTCTCCAGCAGCGGCTTGGGCGCGCTGTCGACCAGGTCCTTGGCCTCCTTGAGGCCCAGGCCGGAGACGATCTCGCGGACGACCTTGATGACGCCGATCTTCTTGTCGCCGGCGGCCTCGAGGATGACGTCGAACTCCGACTGCTCCTCGGCGGCCTCGGCGGGGGCGCCACCGGCGGCCGGGCCGGCCGCGGCGACGGCGACCGGGGCGGCCGCGGTGACCTCGAAGGTCTCCTCGAACTTCTTGACGAAGTCGGAGAGCTCCAACAGGGTCATTTCCTTGAAGGCGTCGAGCAGGTCGTCGGTGGACATTTTCGCCATGGTGTGGGTCCTTCCTTGTGTTCCCAGGTTTGCGGGTTGGTTTTTATTCGGCTTCGGCCGGTGCCTCGGCCGTTTCGGCCGGTGCCTCGGGGGTTTCTTCTGCGGGCGCCGCCGGGGCTTCCGCGACCGGAGCGGCGGGCTCCGGCTCGGCGGGCTTCTTTTCCTGCAGGGCGGCCAACAGGCGGGCCATCTGCGAGGTCGGGGCGGCGAACAGGCCGGCCGCCTTGGCGAGGTTGCCCTTCATGGCGCCGGCCAGCTTGGCCAGCAGCACCTCGCGCGACTCGAGGTCGGCGATGCGCTCGACCTCGGCGACGGTCAGCGCGCGACCGTCCATGTAGCCGCCCTTGATGACCAGCGCCTTGTTGTCCTTGGCGAAGGTCTTGATGGCCTTGGCAGCGTCGACCGGCTCGCCGGTGACGAATGCGATCGCGGTCGGCCCGGCGAACAGCTCGTCGAGGCCTTCGACGCCCGCCTCGGACGCCGCCCGCTTGATCAGCGTGTTCTTGGCCACCGAGTAGGTGGCCGAGCCGCTGAGCGACCGGCGCAGCTCGGCCAGGTTCGCCACGGTCAACCCGCGGTACTCGGTGATCAGGGTCGCGGTCGCCTCCCTGAACTGCTCGGCGATGTCGGCAACGGCGGTGGCTTTGTCAGCCCTGGCCATGCGTACCTCCTGAAGTGAAAGCCATGCGACGTGTCGTCTGTGATCACCCGTGGAACGACGAACGCCCCGGCGCAGGATGCGGCCGGGGCGTGAACGCGCGCCGGCGCGGGCCGGCGCTGCTGCCTCGTCCTCCTGCGTGGGCCGCCGGGATGCTCCCGGACCTTCAACCGATTGCTCGGTGACCGACGGTCTTCGGTGGATCGGGCACCAGGATAGCCTGACCCGCCCCCGTCAGCCAAAACGGCGGCCGTCGTGCGGTCAGCGCAGGCCGGCCAGCCTGGCCGCGCCGACCAGGCCCGCCTCGCCGCCGAGTTCGGCGGACACCACCCGCAGGCCGGCCAGGAAGTCCAGCCGGGCGTACTCGGCCAGCTTCTCCCGCAGGGGGTCGAAGAGCAGGCCACCGGAGTTGGCGACGCCTCCCCCGATGACGACGAGATCCAGGTCGCAGACCGCGCCGACCGAGGCGATCATCGCCGCGAGCGCGGTGGCACCCCGGCGGAATGCCCGGCCCGCCAACGGATCCCCGGCCGCCGCCGCGGCGGCCAGGTCGCGGGCGCCGGCCGAGGGCGGGGCGGACCACCCGTTGGCCCGCGCCCAGCGCACCATGGACGGCCCGGACGCGATCGCCTCGACGCAGCCGCGCCCGCCGCACACGCAGGGCGGACCGCCGTCCTCCACCACCACGTGCCCGACGTGGCCGGCGTTGCCGGTGCGGCCGGTGTACGGGGTGCCGCCGAGCACCAGCCCGCCGCCCACCCCGGTGGACACCACCATGCCCAGCAGGAAGTCCGCGCCGCGGCCCGCGCCACGCCAGTGCTCGCCCAGCGCCATGCACAGGCCGTCGCCGCCGAGCCGCACGGGCACGCCCGGCACCGCGGCCGCGACGCGGTCGCGCAGCGGGAACCGTTGCCAGCCTTTGATGTTGACGGGGCTGACGGTTCCGGCGCGCAGGTCGATGGGGCCGGCCGACCCGATGCCCACCGCGGCGACCGCACCGCCGGCCGCGCGCAGCGCGTCGGCGATCGCCGCATGGAGAGCGGCCCACACCTCCTCGGCCGCGCCGCCGCCCGGCGTGGGCCGGACGACGGTGTGCACCAGCGCGCCGTCGGGGTCGGCGAGGCCGGCGGCGATCTTGGTGCCGCCGATGTCCAGGCAGAGGGTGAGCATCGCGATCAGTGCCGGTGGGTGTTGTCGGGTTGGCGGGGGTCGCCGGGATGCTCGTAGCCGGGAGCGAGCCGCACCAGCGCGGCCCGCCGCGCGTCCAGCCACACCCGGAAGGCGCGGCGGCGCGCGGCGCCGAGCAGATGGCCGGCGATCGCCGACCGCACGTCGTCCAGCTGCGGCGTGGCCGGCGGCGACCGCCAGCCGTGCGAATCGCGGCCCGGC
>NZ_LZJJ01000288.1:0-33990 GCF_001667625.1 Mycobacterium sp. E1715 | reverse complement strand
CCGGTTGAGGCTCGGCGCGGCGAGTGCCGGCGGGATCCGCGGTGCGTGTGCGTCGTACATCGCAATCTCACTTCCGGTGACTCGGCCCTGTAGGGCAACCGTAGCGTCGATCGCGGTGAACGCATCTTGAAGAGCGTTTGAAGCGCCGGCAGGGGCCGTCAGCCGCCCACCGCGACGCCCACGCGGCCAGTCGACCAGCCCGGCACCGGCGGCAGGCCCAGATGTTCGCGCAGCGTTGCGCCACGATATGCGGCGCGGAAGCTACCGCGTTCCTGCAACAGCGGTACCACTTTGTCGACGAACTCGTCGAGGCCGCGTGGCGTCAGATGGGGCACCAGGATGAAGCCGTCGCAGGCGTCCAACTGCACATGGCGATCGATCTCGTCGGCAACCTGCGCCGGTGTCCCGACGAACTGCTGGCGACTCGTCACCTCGATGATCAGTTGCCGGATCGACAAGTTCTCGGCCTGCGCGCGGGCCCGCCACGTCGCCGCGACGGTCTTCGGGTCGCCGTGGCGGACGCGTCCCCGGGTGATGTCGGGATTCTCGACGGGGTCGACGTCGGGCAGCGGCCCGTCGGGATCGTAGGCGGAGAGATCGATTCCCCAGACCTGCTCGAGGAAGGCGATCGCCGTCGGGCCGCTGACCTGCTGCTCACGGATGTGACGCGCGTGATCCTCCGCCTCCTCCGGGGTGTCACCCAGCGCGAACGTCGCGCCGGGCAGGACCTTCAGCTGGTCGGGGGCCCGCCCGTAGGCGACGGCGCGGTTCTTGACGTCGGCGTAGTAGCGCTGACCCGCCTCCAGCGATCCGTGCAGCGTGAATAGCGCATCGGCGTGCCGGGCGCCGAAGTCTCGGCCATCGCTGGAGTCACCGGCCTGCAGCAACACCGGATGGCCCTGCGGGCCGGCGGGGAGAGAGGCCACGCCGCGGACGTCGAACTGGGCACCGTGGTGTTCGACGATGTGGATCCGGGCGGGGTCGGCGTAGATGCCGGCATCGACGTCGGTAACCACCGCATCAGGCGCCCAACCGTCCCAGAACCGCCGGGCGACGGTGATGAATTCCTCGGCCCGTTTGTACCGGTCGGCGTGGTCGAGGAACCCGCCGCGGCGGAAGTTCTCCCCGGTGAACGCGTCGGACGAGGTGACCATGTTCCACGCCGCGCGGCCGTCGGAGAGGTGATCCAAGGTCGCGAATTGCCTTGCCACCTCGTAAGGTTCGTTGAAGGTGGTGTTGATGGTGCCGGCCAGGCCGAGCCGATCGGTGACGGCGGCGAGTGCGGCGAGCACCGTGAAGGTGTCGGGCCTGCCCACTACGTCGAGGTCGTGGATCTTGCCGCGGTGTTCGCGCAGCCGCAGCCCCTCGGCCAGGAAGAAGAAGTCGAACAGACCGCGCTCGGCGGTTCGGGCCAGGTGCACGAAAGATTCGAACGCGATCTGGCTGCCGGCGTCCGGATCGGACCACACGGTGGTGTTGTTCACCCCGGGAAAATGCGCGCCGAGAATTATCTGCTTGCGGCGCTTGATCGTTCGCGCGCTCATCCGGTCAGCCCCCATCGTTTGGCGATCAGCTCGTGCGAGCGCAGTCGATCGGTGTGCCGGTGCGTCACGGATGTGATCACGAGTTCGTCGGCCCCGCTCACCCGGCGCAGCAGTTCCAGCCGATCGGCGACCTCGTCGGGATTACCGACGAATTGCGTTGCGGTGCGGTCGGCCACCAGCTCGAGTTCGTCGTCGGTGAGGGGTTCGCAGAGGTCGGGATCGGGGTAGGGGATCGCGCCCTGCCCGCTACGGATGGAGTGGACCCAGCGGCCGTAGCCGGCCGCCAGGTGCCGCGCGGTGGCGCTGTCCTCGGCGACGACGACATCGGCGGAGACCACCACGTAGGGCCTGTCCAGCCGGGCGGACGGCCGGAAGGCGTCGCGGTAGGCGGCGATCGCGTCAAGGGCGGTGCCCGGCGTGATGTGGTAGCTCGCGACGAACGGCAGCCCGCGGGCACCGGCGACATCCGCGCTCTGGCCGCGGGTGCTGCCGAATATCCAGGGTGTCAGCTGCGCGCGTTCGCCTGGGACGGCGTGCAATTCGTGACCGTCGACGCTGTAGGTGCCGTCGAGCAGCGCTTCGATGGCGTCGATCTGCTCACCGAAGTCGGCGGGTTGCGCGCACGGCTGGGCGAGCACCGAGGCCTGGGCCCGCATCCGGTCGCTCTTCATCAGCGCCGTGGGGTCGAACGGCGCGGGGATGACGATGCCCTCGACGTCGGTCCACAGCCGAGGCGCCGACGGGGACGCCGCCGGCGGCGACGCGGCGGCCTCCGTGCGTCGCTGCCCGGATCGGCCCAGGCCCATGTCGATGCGATCCGGGTACAGCGCATCGAGAATGCCGAAGCTCTCCACGACCGCGATCGGTGTCGTGTGGCCGATCTGCACCGCGGCCGAGCCGACGCGGATGTGGTCGGTGGCCGCGGCGATCTGGCCGATCAGCACCGCCGGCGACGAGCTGGCCACCGCGACGAAGTGGTGTTCGGCGAGCCAGTAGCGCTTGTAGCCCCATCGTTCGGCGTGCTGGGCGAGGTCGATGGTGTTGCGCAGCGCCGTCGCGGGGTCGCACCCGGCGGTGATCGGGGACAGGTCGAGGATCGACAGCGGGGTCACAGTCACGGCGCCACCGCCGCGTAGCGGTTGGGTGCGGGAGCCAATTCGAGGCGTTCGCGCAGTGTTTCGCCGTCGCGGTAGGCGGTGCGGAACACTCCGGCACGCTGGAGCAGCGGCACCAGCTCATCGACGATCGCGGGCAGGTCGATCGCGTTGACCGCGGGCCGCAGTCGCACCCCGTCGACGCCGGCGTCCCGCCAGCGCAGGAGCAGATCGGCCAAATCGCTTGCGCTGCCAGCGAACACGTGCGCGTCGGAGGAGATGGCGGCGGGGGGCGTCAATGGGTCTTCCCCCAGCGAGACGACGAGATCGGCGTACACCTTCAGCGCACGCCCCGCCGAGCGCTCCGCTTGGGCGACCTCGTGCAAGATCGAGCGCAGCGAGTCGTCGTCGTGCGGGGTGATCAGCACGACGTCGGAGCCTGCGGCGGCGAAATCGTAGGCGCGCGACGCGTGCGCCAGCGCCAGCACCACCGGCTGGCCCTGCGGCGGCCGCGGGGTGATGGACGGGCCTTTGACGGAGAAGTATTTGCCGGCGAAGTCGATGTAGTGCAGCTTGTCGCGGTCGATGTAACGCCCGGTGGCCACGTCACGGATGACGGCATCGTCTTCCCAGCTGTCCCAGAGCCGCCGCGCCACCTCCAGGGCGTCGGCGGCCTCGTCGAACAGCTCGTCGGTGCCGGTTCGGGTGCCCCGCCCGACCAACGCGGCCTCGTGCGC
The DNA here is from genome assembly GCF_001667625.1 of Mycobacterium sp. E1715. Taxonomy (NCBI): domain Bacteria; kingdom Bacillati; phylum Actinomycetota; class Actinomycetes; order Mycobacteriales; family Mycobacteriaceae; genus Mycobacterium; species Mycobacterium sp. E1715. The sequence continues at coordinate 30,615 of NZ_LZJJ01000288.1, read as the reverse complement.
GGTGGCGCTCACCCGCACCTGCCAGCCCGCCCGGCCGTGCGAGATGTGGTCCAGCGTCGCAATGGCTTTGGACACGTGAAACGGTTCGGTGTGGGTGACGGTCGCGACGGGCACCAAACCGATATGGGTGGTGACCGGCGCGATGCGCGCGGCGACCAGGACGGCATCCGCGCGGCCCGCCAACCGGCGGGGCGATATCTCGGGCCGCCGCCCCGGCTGAACATCGAAGGAGTCGTCGATGGTCAGGAAATCGAGCAGGCCCCGCTCCGCGACCTCGGCCAAGGCTGCCCAGTAGCGACCGCTGAGGTGTCCGCCGCGGGTGGCGTTGTGCGCGAAGGCGGACCGCCACGCGTGTGGGTGCCAGCCGTAGCCGTCCAGCGCAACGGCCAGATGTAGCTCGGTCATGGCACGCCTTCCGATTCGTTACTAACCCACTCTGCAACGCTCGGGGCGACAACGCATTCCATGCCCGCATTAAGTTCACCGTGAGTAATACTTCGCCGAGCTCACACCCGATGCACGTGCGGAAAGGCGTTCGACGACTTGATGATTCGAGGGCTAGGCGACTAGCGGCTGCAACACGGCCCGTAGGTCGCCCGCCTTCGGCACCCCGGCGCTCCGGTAGCGCTGACGACCCTCGGCGTCGAAGATCAATGTGGTCGGCAGCGACAACACCGACAGCCGCTTGGCGGCGGCGGGATTGGCGTCGATATCGATCTCCACGTGCGACACGTCAGGAAGATCGGCACAGACTTGGTCGACCACGCGGCGCACTGACGCGCATGGGCCACACCACACGGCGCTGAAGTGCACCACCGTCGGGCCCGTTTGTGCCAAGCCCAGGTCGGACGTGTCCGGCGGGGAATCGGGGCTGACTTCGCGCAGCACCCCGGAGCGCCGATTGAACATCGCGCCCGCCACGCTGGCGACACCCAGCGCCGCGACCAGCGCCGTCCCCGCGATGACGAGAGTGCTCACGTGGTCCTCAGATGGAGAAGTCTTCGCCGTGCCATACGCCGGCTTCCGGCGGCCTGATGACACGCTCGGACTGTTGTTGTCCGTCGTTGGCTGCCTCCAGCTTGGCTACCCGGGTGAGGAGCGACTGGAGACTGACGCCCACGAGGTCGGGCATCATCGAGTCGTCCGGGCTGCTTCGCCCGTGGCGGCTGATGACCTGTCCGGGTACCCCGGTGACCACGGCGCTCGACGGAACCTCTTTGACGACGACGGCGTTGGCGCCGATCCGGCTGTCGTCGCCGATCTTGATCGCGCCGAGCACCTTGGCGCCGGCGCCGATGATCACCCTGTCGCCGATGGTCGGGTGGCGCTTGCCGGTGTCCCGTCCGCTGCCGCCGAGGGTGACGCCGTGGTAGATGGTCACGTCCTCGCCCACCTCGGCAGTCTCGCCGATCACCACGCCGGTCGCGTGGTCGATGAACAACCCGGAGCCAAGGACCGCGCCCGGGTGGATCTCGACTCCGGTGAGAATGCGGACGACCTCCGCAAACGTCCGCGCGGCGAGCCTGGCGCCGCGATTCCACAGCCAGTGGTTGATCCGGTGCCCCCAGATCGCGTGCACGCCCGGATAGGCGAAGATCACCTGCAGCGTGGTCGGCCGGGCCGGGTCGCGCTCCCTGGCGGCCCGGATGTCACGTCGAATGTCCGCGAACATGGCTAATCCGCCAGGTCGGCGAAGAGCGGGGTGCTCAGATACCGCTCGCCGAAGCTCGGCAGCACCACCACGACCAGCTTGCCGGCGTTCTCCGGACGGCGGGCGACCTGCAGCGCCGCGACCACGGCCGCGCCCGATGAGATGCCGACCAGCAGTCCCTCCTCCCGGGCCAACCGACGTGCCATGTCCAGCGATTCTTCGTTGCCGACCTTGATGACCTCGTCCACCAGGTCCATCTCGAGTACCGGTGGGACGAATCCGGCACCGATGCCCTGAATCGGGTGCGGCCCCTTCTGGCCACCGGAGAGGACCGGTGACGCGGCGGGCTCCACGGCCACGAATTTCGCCGACGCCTTGCGCTCCTTGATGACCTGAGCGACGCCGGTGAGCGTGCCCCCGGTGCCCACCCCGGCAACGAAGAAGTCGATCTTGCCGTCGGTGTCTCGCCAGACCTCCTCAGCGGTGGTCTTGCGGTGGATCGCGGGGTTCGCGGGGTTCTCGAACTGTTGCGGGATGAAATACCGTTGGTCGTTCTTGGCCAGCTCTTCGGCTTTGGCGATGGCTCCGGCCATGCCTTCGGCGCCGGGCGTCAGCACGATCTCTGCGCCGAAGGCCCGCAACAACATTCGGCGTTCGGTGCTCATCGTGTCCGGCATCGTCAGCACGCACCGGTAGCCGCGCGCCGCGCACACCATCGCGAGGGCGATGCCGGTGTTTCCGCTCGTCGGCTCCAGGATGATCGTGTCGGGCTTGATCAGCCCCGCCTGCTCGGCCGCATCCAGCATGGCGACACCGATGCGGTCCTTGACGCTGTTCGCGGGGTTGAAGAATTCCAGCTTGGCGACGACGTCGGCGACCGCCCCTTCGGTGACCCGGTTCAGCCGGACCAGCGGCGTGTTCCCGATCAGTTGTGTGACGTTATCTGCGATGCTCATCTGTCTTCCTCAGGCGATGTCGGTACATGACTCGTCGGTCTGCCAGCTGATGTCGAATTCGATGGCCACGGCCGTGGGGACGGTCAAAGCAATGGGTGTGAATCGATGTGCCACTCCCTCCAGCGCGACGCCGGTCAGCACCCGTCCGGGGAGGCTTTCCGGTGCTGTCGCCGTGACCGTCGTTGTGGACGTACCCGGTGCGGGCCGGAGGTAAAAGTCCGCGCCCGCCTGCACAATGCCGACGATCGTCTCACCGTCGGAATCGACGAGCGTGTGTCCGTCGCCGACGTTGAGCGTCAACGGGATTGGCACTTGAAACGGTCCTATGAGCTCCGAATTGGCGGTTGCTTCGGTATCGACTAGTTGTGGTTCCACCGTATCGCGCGAGGCTTTGCGCGCCCCAGTGATCAGATAATTGTAGAGGTGCACAATTCGATCGGCATTGCGGTAGTGGCGGGAGCCGGTCAGCCAGAAGCGAACATGGTCGATTTTCGGATTGGCCGCGTCGGTCGTCGCGATCAAGCGGTAATGGCGATAGCCACGCCCGCCGCTGCCGTGGCTGCTGGCCGACAGCGTGCTGCCCACCCCGAGCGTGCGTCGATGACGGCCCCTGCCCGCGCCCACCGTCAGCTGCGAGCGCGAAATGTCTTGCCAGGCAACGCCGTCGGTGGACTTCTGTAGTTTCAAGCCGACCGCAGCATCGGCGTCCACCCACACCGAGTAACCGCCGAGTTGGGGTTCGCCGTCGAATTCGAAGGTCAACACGCGTCCGGCCGCCCGGCGTACCTTGACGGGTGCGTTAAGGGGCCGAGTATCCAGGGTCAAACCGTTGGTGAAATGCCAAACCGCGGCCTGGGTGGCGGCGATCGCCTCGTGTTCGCTGATGTGGGCCCGTCCCACGGGGTCGCCCGCGGCCCGAAGTTGCTCGCTCAATTCGGCCGTCGTGCGCATCGGGAAAGAGTTGCGCAGGATCCAGTCGACCTCGGCTTCGTAGTCGCGGCTGCGCAGGTGGGGCAGCGCCGACCAGCTGCCCAGACGGTAGCGGGATGGCTGATGAGGCGCGATGCCGAAGAAGTCCAAGGAATACGCGTGGAGGTTGGGATTGACCCTGATCAGGTCGGTGCGGGCAGAGCTACCATCGTCGAACACGACCGTGTCCACGGTATGGGAGTATGTGCCCCCGCGGTAGCGCGTCATCCGCGCGACTTCGGTTGCCGGCCTGACGAGGACCCGGTGGCGGGTCTCTACCGGCGCGGAGGCGCGGGTGGGTAGTGACATCACTGTCATGGATGGTTTTCTTCCTGAAAGTTTTTGCTGGCGAACGCGCGTCTGGGCCGGGGCGGTGGTAGCCCCATCGGTGGGCAGGGCGCGGGATTTCTACTGCGTCTTCAGAGCGTCAGGAAATCAACAACAGCGACAACAACAGCAGGCGGCGGTGCGCGAAGGAACGAAGCGCGGCTGAACGGCCTGTTGCATGGCCCCCACTATAGGCCCAGACGAATATCACTGTCAGATTGCGGTCGCTTTACGGCCCTTTAATTCAGCGCGGGAGTAATGCTTTGCGCCGCTCCGACAGTCTCCTAGGCTCGGCGCGCGAACCCGGTCACGGCGGGTGATCATGGACCTGCCGCACCACGCTGCAGCACTCGATCGAGCATGGAAGGACCACGATGACGTCGGCTCAAAGCGAGTCTCAGGCACTCGGCGATCTTGCAGCTAGACAGCTTGCCAACGCGACCAAGACCGTCCCGCAGCTTTCCACCATTACGCCCCGCTGGTTGCTGCACCTGCTCAGCTGGGTCCCGGTGGAAGCGGGCCTTTACCGGGTCAATCGGGTGGTCAACCCCGAAGGGGTCGCCATCAAGACCGAAGCGGGCGCCGGCACCGAAGAACCGCTGCCCGAGACATATGTCGACTACGAGACCAGCCCGCGCGAATACACGCTGCGAAGCATCTCGACCCTGGTTGACATCCACACCCGAGTCTCCGACTTGTACTCGAGTCCGCACGATCAGATAGCGCAGCAGCTGCGGCTGACCATCGAGACGATCAAGGAGCGTCAGGAGTTCGAGTTGGTCAACAGCCCCGAATACGGGCTGCTGGCCCAGGCGACTCCGGAGCAGACCATCCAGACGCTGGCTGGCGCTCCGGCACCCGATGACCTGGACGCGCTGATCACCAAGGTGTGGAAGACGCCCAGCTTCTTCCTGACTCACCCGCTCGGAATCGCCGCATTCGGCCGCGAGGCCACCTATCGGGGTGTGCCGCCGCCCGTGGTCAGCCTGTTCGGCGCGCAGTTCATCACCTGGCGCGGCATCCCGCTGATCCCGTCGGACAAGGTGCCGGTGGAGGACGGCAAGACCAAGTTCATCCTGGTGCGCACCGGCGAGGAGCGGCAGGGTGTGGTCGGCCTGTTCCAGCCGGGCCTGGTTGGCGAGCAGGCGCCGGGTCTGTCGGTGCGGTTCACCGGCATCAACCAGTCGGCAATCGCGACGTACCTGGTGACGCTCTACACGTCACTGGCCGTTCTCACCGACGACGCGCTCGCCGTGCTCGACGACGTCGCCGTGGACCAGTTCCATGAGTACAAGTGAGTATCGAGCGGTAGACGCCGAAAGCGACCTGCCCATCAGCGCCGCGGAACTCGCCGCGCTGGCAAGCCAGCTGTATGCGGCCAGCATCCGGCCGGGTCCCGACAGCCCGCCGCAGGCGGCGCCGGTCGCCCCGCGGGGCAGCGTGCCGGACGCCACGGCCGCGACGTCGGCCGGTCAGGCGGCCATCGGGGCCGCCGACGTGTATTCGGCGCCGGTCCCGGCGCTCGGTGTCACCGACATCTACCTTCCGGCTCCGACGTCGCGCGAACCCGAAACCCCGCCGCAGGCGGCGCCGGTCGCCCCGCGGGGCGGCGTGCCGGACGCCACGGCCGCGACGTCAGCCGGTCAGGCGGCCGCCGGGGCCGCCGACGTGTATCCGGCGCCGATTCCGGCGCTGGGTGTCACCGACATCTACCTTCCGGCTCCGGCGACACCGGAACCGAACGCCCCGCCGCAGACGGTTCCCGCCGCGCCCCGTGGCGGCCTGCCGGATACGACCGCCGTGCTCGGCGACTTCGTCGGTTTTGGCGTGCCGGGCCAGGGCGTCGTGCCGACCGTGCCCGGGGCGGTGGCCGGGGCGCCCACGGCGGTCCCCGCGGCTGCGCGTGGGGCGTCGCCGTACTCGGTGCCCTCCTGGGGGTCCGACGCGCCCCCGGTCCCCGACCTGGGCTGGTCGGACGGCGCCGCGCCAACGCCGGTGACGGCCGGAGGTGACGAGCACAATTACTCCTTCCTGAGCGTCGCCGATACGGTGCCGCGGCTGCCCGATGAGCACGAGGTGTTCGACGTCAACGCGATCCGGGCCGACTTCCCGATCCTGAAGGAGGTCGTCAACGGAAAGCCGTTGATCTGGTTCGACAACGCGGCGACCACCCAGAAGCCACAGGTGGTGATCGACCGGCTGTCGCATTTCTACATCCACGAGAACTCCAACATCCACCGCGCCGCACACGAATTGGCGGCCCGGGCCACCGACGCGTACGAAGAGGCCCGCGACACCGTGGCCGATTTCATCGGCGCGCCAAGCTCTGAGAACGTCGTGTTTGTGCGCGGGACCACGGAGGCCATCAACCTGGTGGCGCACGCGTGGGGTGGAAAGCATCTGCAGCCCGGTGACGAGATCGTCATCACTCATCTCGAGCATCACGCGAACATCGTTCCCTGGCAACTCATTTCGCAGAAAACCGGAGCGATCCTAAAGGTTGCGCCGATCGATGATGCCGGTAATCTATTGCTGAGCGAATTCGAGGAACTGCTCGGTCCTCGGACGAAGCTGGTGGCCGCCAGTCAGGTGTCCAACGCGCTGGGGACGGTGGTCCCGGTGGACGAGATCGTGGAATTGGGCCATCGCTATGGGGCTCGGGTGCTTATCGACGCCGCCCAATCGATTCAGCATCTGCCCGTTGATGTTTCCGAGCTCGGCGCCGATTTCCTGGTGTTTTCCGGACATAAGATCTACGGCCCCACCGGTATTGGCGCGCTCTACGGTACCGAGGAGGCGCTGACGGAGACGCCGCCGTGGCAGGGCGGCGGTCACATGATCGCCGACGTCACGATCGAACGCTCGCTATATCAGGGGCCGCCGACCAAGTTCGAGGCCGGCACCGGCAACATCGCCGACGCGGTCGGGCTGACCGAGGCGCTGCGCTATGTGCAGCGGTTGGGCATCGAACGCATCGCGGCCTACGAGCACTCGTTGCTCGAGTACGCGACGCCGCGCCTCGCCGACATTCCCGGTGTCCGTCTGGTGGGCACCGCGACCGAGAAGGCCAGCGTGCTGTCCTTCGTGCTGGCGGGACACGAGCCGCTCGAGGTGGGCAAGGCGCTCAACGCGGAGGGTATCGCGGTCCGCGCCGGGCATCATTGCGCACAACCCGCGCTCCGGCGCCTGGGACTGGAGGCCACCGTTCGCCCGTCGTTCGCGTTCTACAACACCTTCGAGGAGATCGACGTCTTCCTCCGGGCGGTGCGCAGGATCGCCGAGGGCGGCACCAACGTCGGCTGACGGCTCTCGCATGCGGCTAAGTGCCTGTGTACCAACCCAACACGCGCGATGTCAGCAACACGATGCCCAGCGAGACCGCGGCGACAACGGTGAGGCCGATGACCGCGACCACCAGCGGTCGCCATCCGGTGCGTGCGATCTGACGGATGTCGGTGTTGAGTCCCACGCCGGCGAAGGTCAGCAGGAACGCCCATTTCGACACGTTGGCGAGGTTGGCGGTCTGGCCCTTGGTCAGCCAGCCCGCGGTCGCGATCGCGGAGACCACCAGGAAGCCGAGCACGAACTTCGGGAACTTCTCCCAGACGAACGCGGCCTTGGCCTTTGCGCCGGGTGCGACCTCGTCGGCCTGGCCCCGAGCGGCCCAGTAGAGGGCGAAGCCCAGGACCACGAATCCGATCAGCGCGTTACGGGTCGACTTCACCAGTACCGCGATCTTGCCGGCATGGTCGGAGTACAGGTAACCGGTGGCCGTGGTCTCGGCGGTGTTGTCCACCGAAAGGCCTGCCCACAGGCCGAATTCGTGATCGTTGAGCCCGATCGCGTGGCCCAGCGGCGGCAGCACGAACAGCGACACCGCGCCCAAGGCCAGGATGGCCGCGATCGCGTAGCTGACATCGGAGTTGCGGGCCCGAATCGCGCCCTTGGCCGCCACGATGGCCGAGACCCCGCAGATGGACGTTCCGATCGCCAGCAGTGAGCCGAGCTTGCCCGACAGCCCGAACGCGCGCGCCGCGCCGATGATGATCGTTCCGGCGATCGTCATGTCCACCAGAATCTGCACCAGGCTGGCGCCACCGAGCTTGGCGATATCGCCGAGTACGAAGCGCGAACCCAGCGCGACAATTCCGACCTTGAGCCAGAATTCGTAGGTGAGCACGCCGGGCCGGAAGATGGGGTGCAGGCCGATGGTGTTGGTGATCAGCAGCCCGATCACGATGGCCCACAACACGTATTCGATGTCGGGCACGGTCCAGTGGTGATGTTTGGCCAGCGCGTTCCACCACACCTGGGCATACTTACCCAGCACCCCGACCCCGATAAGGAGCAGGATGCCCGGCACGTAGTCGAGCGGGCGGGTGCTGGTGAAAGTGGCCTCGGCCGACGTCTCGTCGGGCTCGGCGCGAAGGGTGCTCATCCGGGTCACCATGGGATCTTCGGAAGCGCGTTGGCCACAGCCAGCGCGACGATCACGCCGGCCACCGCGGTCGCCCACCAGTCCACCGATACCGATCGAACCCGTCTGGGCCGGCCGGTCCGTTGCCCGGTCTTTTCCTCGCGTCCGTCATTCGGACCGCTTTCACCCACAATGACCGCTCCTCGTTCGCCTTTGGCGGCCTAGGTGCCGCACGGCCGCTGACGGAATGGTGGCGTGTCGGGTGGCCCGGACCAAGTGATTAGCTCGCCCTGAATTTTGGGCGCGCCGCCGGCAGTGATCTCGGGCCGCGGTCAGGTTGGCAGGCCGAGCTTCTCGGCGTCCGCACGGTAGCGGTCCACCCACTCATCGGAGCGCTGGTCGGCCTGGCGTTCCAATACCGGTTCGGGGGCCAGCCGCGGGTCGAGGCCGAGCGCCTCCAGAATGGAGGCCACGACCTGAGTCAGGTTGCGCCACAACACCGGGTATGGGATCTCCATCGGGTTGACGCCTTCGTCGGCGAACCAATTCCGCCAGCCCTCGTTTTGGGCGCGCAGCATGGTGACGACGTGCGCGATCGCGCCGGCGTGATAGGTGGCGCGCGCATCGCGAGCCGGGTCCGGCCTGCCTCGCCACACCCGCGTCTGCACCGCTCGCCAGAACGACACCGCCTGCGAAATCACATCGGGCCGATGCACGTAGATGAAGAGCGGCTCTTCGCCCACCACGTCGGTGATGGCGGCCAGGAGACCGTCGCCGCTGCGATTCGGGAGATTCTTCGCACGGTTCAGCAAGAGTGGCGTCTGGTTCCACATCAGCTTGCCGCCCCAAATGCCGTTCGGCGTCCTCCCGACCGTGCGGATGTAGTCGCGCCAGATCTCGGGCGGCGCGAGGTCCGGTGTCCCGGCGTCGAGTGGGTCAAGCAGGCTCAGGATCGATTCGTCCTCCACGCCGGCGAACCACTCGCGCGGCTGGGGCGCCTGGCTGGTGGCGGGCAGGTATTGAAAGAACTCTTGCGGCTCGCCGGCGACGCCGGTCGCGCGCAGCGACTCGACCAGCAGCGTGCTGCCGCTCCGCTGGGACGCCAACACCAGGTAGGAGGACGGGGTATCGGTCACCCGAGTAAGCGTATCCGGGCGCAAATGCTGTTGCTATCGGTGCTTTTAGCCTCATCCTGAACGCAACCCTTGTTTTGAACACCGATAATCCGAACCGTGTCGCTTGGCGGCGATAGCCGAACGGGACGGTGGCCGTGGACGCTCAACTGGGTTGTTGGCAACGGAAGACTCGTCAAGCGACGAGTGGCCATTTAGCGTCTGCGCTGCCGAGGCGTTCCGCGAAATTTGTGACATTCACCGCATGCTGGCCCGCCCGGCTTCGCGCCCCGCCGGCCGGGCACCCGGCGGTCTGACATCTGTCGCCAAGCGAACGGGTGTCATTCTGGGGTTTTAGCTGTTCTCGTGTGCCGCGTATGCAGACGGCACGGGTCCTCTGCCGAGTCTTACTCGCCCTGGCCAATTTTGCTTCGTGTTGATTCCAACCCTGACGCGGTATTGGGTTTGCCCGTAAATTCCTCGCGTGATCTAGGCGCGCAAACGGACATCGCGGTCGGCGTGTAACAACAACCGGTGCTTTCGCGCTGGCTAATTGCCGGCGCATTAATTGCATTACGAGAATGGAACACGGGATTGGGCCACATGGACGGCGGTCGGGCGGAGCGAGCCTTGTGAACGGCTCCACCATCGCGAAGCCCATGAATGCGTTGGGCGAGTTCTTCCTACTCAGCGCCCAGGCGTTGGTCGCCGCGGTGCGGGGGCCGTGGGCGTGGCGGGAATTGCTGGAGCAGATCTGGTTCGTCGCGCGGGTGTCGATCTTTCCGACGATCATGCTGTCGATCCCGTACACGGTCCTCATCGTCTTCGTCCTGAACATCCTGCTGGTCGAGATCGGGGCCGGTGATCTGTCCGGCGCCGGCGCGGGCCTGGCGTCGGTGACGCAGGTCGGGCCCGTCGTCACGGCGATGGTTGTTTCCGGCGCCGGGTCTACCGCGATGTGCGCTGACCTGGGCGCGCGCACCATCCGCGAGGAAATCGACGCGATGAAAGTGATCGGCGTCGATCCGATTCAGGCACTGGTGGTTCCGCGCATCATCGCCGCCACGTTCGTCGCGGTCCTGCTCTACTCGGTGGTCGCGGTCACCGGGTTGACGGGGAGCTACGTTTTCGTGGTCTTCGTTCAGCACGTCACCCCCGGCGCTTTCGTCGCGGGAATGACCCTTGTCACGGGGCTTCCCCAGGTAGTGACTTCGCTGATCAAGGCCACGCTGTTCGGGTTGTCGGCGGGCCTGATCGCCTGCTACAAGGGCCTCTCGGTGGGCGGCGGTCCCACCGGTGTTGGCAACGCCGTCAACGAGACCGTCGTCTTTTCCTTCATGGCGCTGTTCTTCATCAACATCGTGCTCACCGCGCTCGGCGTGAAGGTCACCGCGAAATGACCGACGCAGCGCGGGAACCGTCGTGGATCATCAGCCTTGGCCCCAGGGCCACCGATTACGCCCGCACGCTCGGTGAACAGACGGCGTTTTACGGCCAATCCCTGGCCAACATCGCCGACGCGGTACGCCGCTATCCGGGCGAGCTGCTTCGGCTGATCGCCGAGATGGGCATGGGCACAGGAGCTTTGGCAGTGATCGGCGGCACCGTAGGCATCATCGGCTTCCTCACCCTGACCACCGGCGCCCTGGTCGCCGTCCAGGGCTACGACACGCTGTCCAACGTCGGAGTCGAGGCGCTGACCGGATTTCTGTCGGCCTTCCTGAATGTTCGGATGATCGCGCCGTGCACCGCCGGCCTGGCCCTGGCGGCCACGATCGGTGCCGGCGCGACCGCGCAACTGGGCGCCATGCGGATCAATGAGGAGATCGACGCGCTGGAGGTGATGGGCATCCGCGCCATCACGTATCTGTCGTCGACGCGGATCATCGCCGGGATCCTGGTCGTCATTCCGCTCTACGCCGTCGCGGTGCTGATGTCCTTCATCGCGGCCAAGTTCCTGACGATTTACAGCTACGGCCAATCGCGCGGGGTATACGAGCACTACTTCTCCACGTTCCTGCGCCCCACCGACTTGTTCTGGTCGTTTCTGGCGGCCCTGACCATGGCGACGGGCGTGATGGTTGTGCACACGTACTACGGTTTCACCGCGACAGGTGGTCCCGCCGGGGTGGGGGAGGCCGTCGGGCGTTCGGTGCGGTCATCGATGATCGTCACGGCGTTTGTCTGCCTGGCGATTTCGTTGTCCGTCTACGGGCAGTCCGGCAACTTCAACCTGTCGGGATGACTGCATGAGCAATCACAGGGAGAGCGGCCCCGGGCAACGGAATCGTGTCCGCCGCAGCAGAATCGACCCGATCTGGTGGGCTCCGACTCTGTTCATCCTCATCGGGGCAATCATCGCGGTGACCGCGGGGGCGTTCTCCGGCAAATTCCAGGAAACGATCCCGCTGACGCTGGTGTCGGACCGGGCCGGACTCGTGATGGAGCAGGGCGCCAAGGTCAAGCTCCGCGGCGTGCAGGTCGGCCAGGTGGGCTCGATCGGCACCGACGTGAAAGCCGCTCAGCTGCAACTCAAGATGCAGCCCGGCCCGTTCAAGTATCTGCCGAGCAACCTCGAGGCGGAGATCAAGTCGACCACGGCCTTCGGATCGAAGTATGTCGACCTGATCGTGCCCGAAAACCCCAGCGCGACCCCGCTCAAGCCCGGCGCGGTGCTGCACTCGCGCAACGTGACGGTCGAAGTCAACACCGTCTTCGAAAACCTCCAATCGGTGGTCCATGCGATCGACCCGGCGAAGCTGAACGCGATCTTGTCGGCCTTCTCGGAAGCGTTGCGCGGCAAGGGCGAGCGGCTCGGCCAGGCCATCACCGGGGCGAACGACGTGCTGCTGACCGTCAACCCCCGCATGGACACCATCGACAAGGACTGGAGGCTGTTCGGCAAGACGACGGCGATCTACTCCGATGCCGCCCAGAACATTTTGTCGATTCTCGATTCGGCGGCGACGACCAGCAACACCCTGACCGAAAACCAGCGGTCGCTGGACACGCTGTTGTTGTCGGCGGTTGGCCTGAGCCAGACCGGCATCAACGTCATCGGCAGGAACGAATCCAACATCGTCCGATCGATCAACCTGCTCGATCCGACCACGGCACTGCTGAACAAATACTCGCCGACCTTCACCTGCTTGTTCCAGGGCGCGCAGTGGTACGTCGACCACGGGGGCCGAGACGCGTTGGGCGGCAACGGCTATTCGGTGATCTTGGACGCCGGGCTGCTGTTCGGTGACGATCCGTACCGGTACCCCAAGCACCTACCGAAAACCAATGCCACCGGCGGCCCGGGGGGCAAGCCCAGCTGCGGGTCGCTGCCCGACCCGAGTGCCAACTTCCCGGTACGTGCGCTGGTCACCGACACCGGATGGGGTGCCGCCCCGAACGAAATCCGCACCAACATGGCCACCGGTAACCCGTGGTGGGCGAACTGGTTCCCGACCACGAAGAACCCGCCCGAAGCGCCGCGCTACTTCTACCGTGGGGGACAACCGCCGCCGTGAAAAGACGAAAGATGTCCGCCATCATCGTGCGCATCGTGGCCTTTACCGCGGTGTGCGCGGTGTTCACATTCACGCTCGTCGCCGTCTTCGGCCAGTTTCGGTTCGAAGACCGCACCGGCTACCACGCGGTCTTCACGAACATCTCCGGCCTGAAGTCCGGCAACTTCGTCCGCATCGCGGGGGTAGAGGTCGGCAAGGTCGGGGACCTGCACCTGCAGCGCGACGGCACCGTCACCATCGGCTTCTCGGTGGACAAAGGCGTGCGCCTCACCGAGGGGACCAAAGTCGCTGTGCGCTATGAGAACTTGATCGGCGATCGCTACCTCGCGCTCGAAGAGGGGCCAGGCTCGCACCGGCTGCCGCCGGGCGCGACGATCCCGTTGGCGCGGACGTCGCCGGCGCTGGACATCGATGCGCTGATCGGCGGGTTCCGGCCGTTGTTCCGGGCGTTGGACCCCGATCAGGTCAACGCCCTGTCCGGTCAACTACTCCGGATCTTTCAGGGGCAAGGCGGAACCGTCGCTTCGGTGCTGGCCCAGACCTCGATGCTCACTTCGACGTTGGCCGGGCGCAGCGAGCTGATCACCGAGCTGATCACGAACCTGAACACCGTGCTGCACACCTTTGCCGTCCGCGACCGCGAGTTCTCCGACGGCCTGGACAAGCTGTCCCAGTTCGTCAACGGCTTGGCTCAGCGCAAGGATGAGATCTCCACCGGGCTCGCCTACGTCAACGCGGCGGCCGGGTCCGTCGCCAACCTGCTCGTCCAGGCCCGCCAGCCCATCAAGGACGTCGTGCACGAGACGGATCGCATGTCCGCGCAGGTGCTCTCCGACCGCGACTACGTCGACAACCTGCTCAAGCAACTTCCCGACATCTATCAGGTTTTGGCCCGGCAAGGCCTCAACGGCGACTACTTCGGCTTCTACTTCTGCGAGGTCCTGATGAAAGTCAACGGGAAGGGGGGCAACCCGATCTTCATCAAGCTGTTCGGCCAGCCGAGCGGGCGGTGCACGCCCCAATGACCAAGTCCAAAACCAAAGCCGGCGGGCGAAGCCCTTGGAAGATCGGCGCGATGGGTGTCTTCATCTTGGTGTGCGTGACGATCGCGGCCTTCAACTACGACAAGCTGCCATTTGTCAAGAACACCAACGACTACGCGGCCTACTTCTCGGAGGCCGGCGGCATCCGGGCGGGTAACTCGGTGCGGGTTTCCGGCATGGGCGTCGGAAGGGTCACCGGCATCAAATTAGAAGGCACAAAGGTCCGGGTGAGCTTCACCGTCCGTAACTTCATCACGTTGGGCGATCGCACGGAAGCCGCGATCAAGACCGAAACCATACTCGGCGCCAAGATGCTCGAGCTCACGTCACGTGGAGAAGGGAAGCTCTCGGGCACCATCCCGCTGGAACGCACCCATTCGCCCTACGACCTTCCGGATGCGCTCGGGGACCTGACGACCGAGATCAGCGGGCTGGACACCGCTCAGTTGTCTTCTGCGTTGACCACTTTGGCGGACACCTTCAGGGAAACGCCTTCGGAGGTCAGGCCGGCGCTGGAAGGCGTGGCCCGGTTCTCCGAGACACTGAACAACCGCGACGCCCAATTGCGCAGCCTACTGGGGAACGCGAACAAGGTCTCGACGGTGCTGGGCCGACGCAGCCAACAGATCGCGGCTCTGGTGGCGGACTCGAATGCGCTGCTGGCCGCGCTGTTGGACGAACGCGACTCCATCGACGCGCTGATGAACAATCTCACCGCGGTGTCACACCAGGTTTCGGGCCTCGTCGATGACAACAGGACTCAGCTGAAGCCCGCTCTCGACAAGCTCAACGGCGTGCTCGAGGTCCTCGACAATCGCAAACAGGACATTCAGGCGAGCCTGCCCAAGTTCAAACGCTACGCGATGTCGTTCGGCGAATGCCTGGGCTCTGGACCGTTTTTCAAGGCCTACGTGGCGAACCTGATCCCCGGCCAGATCAGCGGGCCGACGATCGACGCCCGCATGTACAACCGGTTCCTGGACCCCGAGCAGAAGCTGCCGTCGGAGTCGGTGGACCCGCCGACCGGGACGCCGCCCGTGCCGCCGGAGCAAGTGCCGCACCCGATCTGGTCTCAGCCCCCCTCGCCGGGTCCGGCGGCGGGCCCGCCGCCTGAGCCCGAGCAGCCGCCCGCGAACGGCCAACTGGGGGGACAGTGAAGATAAGCCGCCGCACTCTGCAACGACTGACCGCCGTCAGCCTGGTCGGTACCCTCGCCGTGGCTTCGTTCCTGGTCGGCTCGAAGCTGTGGAAGGAGGTCGAAAGGAACACCTACACGGCGTATTTCACGGAAGCCAACGGCTTGTTCGTCGGCGACGACGTGCGCATCCTCGGGGTCACGGTCGGGGTGATCGACAAGATCGAACCGCAACCCGGTAGCTCCAAGGTGACCTTCTCCGTCGACAAGCAATACGCCATCCCCGCCGACGCCCGCGCGGCGATCCTGTCCCCGTCGCTGGTGACTCCACGGGCCGTCCAACTCGTCCCCGCCTACTCGGGCGGCCCCAGACTGAGTCCCGGCGCGTCGATCCCGCTCGGCCGCACCGCCGTCCCGGTCGAATGGGATGACTTTCGCACGCAGCTGGAAAAACTGACCGACGCGTTGCAGCCCACCTCCCCGGACGGGGTGAATTCCCTCGGTGAGTTCATCAACTCCACCGCCGACAACGTGCGCGGCCAGGGCGACACCGCCCGCGACACCGTGATCAAGCTGTCCGCCGCGATCTCCGCACTCGGCGATCACGCCGACGACATCTTCAGCACCGTGCGCAACCTGCAGCTGCTGGTTTCGGCGCTGTCGTCCAGCAGTGACCTGCTGGCCTCGTTCAACCAAAACCTGGCCACCGTCACGACGCTGCTGACGAACACACCCAACGAAATCGCCAACGCGGTCAAGGGACTCGACGGCGCGCTGACCGATTTGCGCGACTTTCTGGCAGAAAACCGGGAAGCCATGGGCGTTACGTTCGACCGGCTGGCTTCCGTCACCACCGCCTTGAACGACAGCCGCATGGACATCAAGCAGATCCTGCACATCGCCCCGACGGTGTTCCAGAACTTCCTGAACATCTACCAGCCGGCGCAGAGCGCGATGACCGGCATCATCGCGCTGAACAACTTCGCCGACATCCCGCAGTGGATCTGCAGCTCGATCGAGGCGGCGTCCCGGGCCCGGCTCGACCGGGTCTCCAAACTGTGCTTGCAGTACATCAACCCGATCATCAAAAACCGTCTGTACAACTACATTCCGGCGGGGCTCAACCCGTTCGTCGGCACCCAGGCCCGCCCGAGTGAGATCACCTACAGCGAGGACTGGCTCCGGCCCGGGTATACGCCTCCCGCACCACCGCCCGATACACCCCCGCCGCCGCCGGCCGCCGAAGCAGCACCCGCGGAAGCGCCGCCGCCGCCGGCGCCGAGCGGCACGGTCAACTCGACGCAGGTGTTGCGGGACCTGATGCTCCCGGCGGGGGTCTCATGAAGCGGGCACTGATGGCGGTGCTGTGCCTCGTCTGCGCCACAACGCTTTCCAGCTGTGGTGGTTGGAAGGGGCTGAACTCGTTCACCCTTCCCGGGACTTCCGGCAACGGGCCCGGTGCGTACACGATTCAGGCCCAAATGCCCGATGTCGTCACCATTCAGGAAAACACCCGCGTTCGGGTTGACGACGTCAACGTCGGCAATGTGACCAAGATCGAGCTGCAGGACTGGCACGCGCTTGTGACCATGCGCATCAACGGCGATGTCCACCTGCCCGCCAACGCGACGGCCAAGCTGGGACAGACCAGCCTGCTCGGCTCGATGCATATCGAGCTCGCGGCGCCCAAGGACGAGCCGCCGGTCGGGCAACTGAAAGACGGTTCACTCATCCCGCTCTCGCGCGCGAGCATGTACCCAACCACCGAACAAACCCTGGCTTCGGTCTCAATCCTGCTCAACGGCGGCGGAATCGGTCAGCTGCAGGAGATCACGCGGGCGATCGCCAAGGCATTCGCCGGACGCGAGAACGAGATGCGCAGCCTGCTGCACCAACTGGACGAGTTCATCGCACGGACCAACGACCAGACCGACGACATCATCGCCGCAGCCGAGAATCTCAACTCGCTGGTCGGCCAGTTCGCGGACAAGGACGCGGTGGTCGACAAGGCTTTGACGACCGTGCCGAAAGCGCTGAAGGTGCTGGCCGACGAGCGCACCAAGATCGCCGACGCGATCGACCAGCTCGGCCAGTTCAGTGCCATCGCGGCCGACACCGTGCGCCAGAGCAAAGACTCTCTGGTCAACAACCTGCGTAATATCGCGCCGGTGCTGCGGTCGCTCGCCGATGCGGGACCGTCGCTGACCAAAGGGCTGGATGGCTTGGTGGCCTACCCGTGGCCGGCGTCGACGGCGAGGAATTGGTTCCGCGGTGACTACGCCAACCTCACCCTGATCGTCGATCTCACGTTGAGCCGCCTCGACACCGGGTTCTTCACCGGTTCACGGTGGGAGGGCAACCTCACCCAGCTCGAGCTGCTGTGGGGACGGACGATCGGGATGCAGCCCAGCCCCGCTACCGCGGGCAACCCCCTGACCTATCCATATCACTTCGGGGGGTACTGAATGCTGCGTCTGAATCGTCGAACCTGGATACAGCTGGCGATCCTGTCGTTGGTGACGGTCCTGTCTTGTGGCGCAATGGCTTTCAATTACATGAAGCTGCCCGAAACGCTTTTCGGGATCGGGGAGTACGTCGTCACCGTCGACCTACCCGAGTCGGGCGGGCTCTACCAGACGTCTGTGGTCACCTACCGTGGCACTGACGTCGGTCAGGTCAAGTCGGTCGATGTGACCGCGACCGGGGTTCGCGCGGTGCTCGCGATCAGGTCCGGCGTCAAGGTGCCCGCCGACGTCCAGGCGTCGGTGCACAGCCGCTCGGCCGTCGGCGAGCAATACATCGAGCTCACCCCCCAGCCCGGCAAGGACGGCGATCACGGTCGGGCGCTGCGAGCAGGTGATGTCATTCCCGCAGGCCGAGTCGACGTTCCCGTCGACATCGGACACCTGCTCGACGTGACCAACCGTGCGCTGCAGGCGATTCCGCGCGACAACCTGCGCACCGTGGTTGACGAGACGGATCGCGCGGTCGGTGGTCTCGGGCCCGAGCTGTCCAGGATCGTCGACGGGTCGGCGGCCCTGGCCATTGCCGGGGGGCAGACCGTCGGGCCGCTTGCCGCGTTGATCGACCAGACGCCTCCGGTTCTCGACTCTCAGATCCAAACGTCGGATTCGATTGCCCGGTGGGCGAGTCGAACCGCGGCGATCACCGCCCAGTTCAAGGCGCAGGACGCCGCCTTTCGGGACCTGTTGACGCAGGGGACCAACGGGGTGGAGGAAAGTCGCGCGCTGCTCGATCGGCTGTCGCCTGCGCTGCCGGTGCTGTTTGCGAACCTGGTCAGCCTGGGCGACATCGCCGTTGTCTACCGGCATGACATCGAACAACTGTTGGTGCTGTTCCCCCAGGGCATCGCGGCGATGGCCGCAATCGTCGTGCCCAGCTCGAACACCAAACAGGAGTACCGGGGTGCGCAGCTGGACTTCAACCTCAACATCAATCTGCCACCCCCCTGCACGACGGGATATCTGCCGCCGACTCAGCGCCGGTCGCCGGCCAACGTGGACGCGCCCGACCGGCCCGCCGCGGATCTGTTCTGCCGCGTGCCGCAGGATTCGGAGTTCAACGTTCGCGGGGTGCGCAACATCCCGTGTGAGAGCAAGCCGTGGAAACGGGCGCCCACGGTCGAATTGTGCGAAAGCGACGAAGAATACGTGCCGCTCAACGACGGCTACAACTGGAAGGGCGACCCGAACGCCACCTACACCGGGCAGGGCGTACCGATGTACCCGCCGGGACAAGACCCGCGGCTTCCACCGCCGCGGGGCACCGCGCAGCCGGCGCCTGCGCCGCCGCCGCTCGCCGTCGCCACGTACGACCCGGCCAACGGCGACTACATAGGCCCGGACGGGCGCCGCTACACCGAATTCGACCTGGCCCATCCGCGTGCCAAGAACTGGCAGTCACTTCTAGTGCCGCCGGCCTAAGTAAGGAGCAAGATGGCAAGACAGACCGATGAGCGGGTGACCGCCGCGGACGACAGTGAGCTGGCCGTCACCGCGGCAGCCGTCGACGAAGCAGGCGGCGAAAACGTCGACGATCAGGCTGACGAGATCGCCGGGGAGACAACCGAGTCGAGGGGCCGGCTGACCCGCTTACGGCACCGGATTATCCCGCGGCTATCGCACACCGGGCAGGCGTTGTTGGCCGGTGCCCTCGTCGTGGCTGTGCTGGCGGGATTGACCGGTTGGCTTGGCTTCCGGGCCTACCAGAAGCACGAGGCACAAGCACAGCGCGATCTGTTCGTGCAGGTGGCGCGTCAGGGCGCGGTGAACCTCACCACCATCAACTACACGGAGGTCGATGCCGACGTGCAGCGCATCATCGATCTGGCCACCGGAGCCTTCCGTGAGGACTTCGAGCAGCGAGCCAAGCCGTTCATCGAGGTCGTCAAGGCGGCGCAATCGAAATCGGAAGGCACCGTGACCGATGCCGGCCTGGAGTCGCAGCGCGGCGACGCCGCGCAGGTGCTGGTGGCGGTCGCGGTGAAGTCGCGGACCGCCGCCGGTGAGGAGGCGCCACGAGAGTGGCGCATGCGGATCGAGGTCCGGACGGTCGGTGACGATGCCAAAGTGTCGAACGTGGTGTTCGTGCCATGACGACGTTGAGTGAAACCCCCACGCACGATGAGGAACTGGTCGACGCCGACGACGCGAAGACGCCGGAGGACTCCGATGCAGTCGACATCGAGGAGGGCTCCGACGGCGAGACCGGCAGCACGCGGGCAAGGGCGCCGATCGCATGGTCCCGCGTTGTCGCGTACGCGGTGCTACCCGCCTTGGCGTTGCTGCTGGCGCTCGGCGCGGGCTACCTCAAGTGGGTGGTGGCCTCGTCCGATGACCTCGCGCGAGTGCGAGCGGAATCGGTGCGGGCCGCGAGCGAAGACGCCGTCGCCCTGCTTTCGTATAAGGCCGATTCGGTGGAGAAGGATCTGGCCGCCGCCCGCGAGCGGCTGACCGGCGATTTCAAGGACGCCTACACGGAACTGACCCGCCAGGTGGTCATTCCGGGCGCCAAGGAAAAGCACATCACCGCGGTCGCCAAAGTCAGCGCCGCGGCGCCCGTTTCGGTGACGGCGAACCACGCCGTGGTCCTGCTGTATGTGAATCAGACCGTCACCATCGGGGAGGGCGCTCCCACCGACACGCAGCCGGTCATCCGCGTGGCATTGGAGAAGGTCAACGGCCGATGGTTGGTTTCGCACTTCGACCCGGTGTGAGGGGAACGGCCATGAGATGGTTACGCGCGCTACCCGCGGCCGTGCTTCTCGCCGCGCCGGCGCTGCTGGCGCCCGCAAGCGCGCATGCCGACAACAAGCGGCTCAACAGCGCCGTCGTCTCCGCGGTCTACACCTTGCAACACCAGGCGGGCTGCACCAACGACGTCATCAGGGACAACGCGCTGACGCTGGCCGCCCAGTGGCACGCTGACGACATGATGAACAACCGAAACATCAATGACGACATCGGATCCGACGGGTCGACGCCGCAGGACCGGGCCAACGCGGCCGGCTTCCGCGGCAAAGCGTCCGAAACGATCGCGATCAACCCGGCGATCGCCATCAGCAGCCTGGAGCTGGTCAACCAGTGGTATTACAACCCCGACGACATGGCGATCATCCGCGACTGCGCCAACAGCTCCATGGGGGTGTGGTCCGTGAACAGCATGGACCGCACCGTGGTGGTCGCGATGTACGGGCAACCGGGCCCGCGCAATCGATGACAGGTCTAAAAGAAGGTTCCTGATGATCTTCGAACCGCCGGGCACGGAGTTGGTCGAGACTTCGCCACGCTTGACCATCGGCCAGCTGGCCGAATTGCGCGGCCTGGACCCGCAATTGCAACTGCTGGATGTTCGCGACTCCGACGAGACGATGCAGGGCATCATCCCCGGCGCGCGGGAGATTCCGCTGCCGAACCTGACGAACTCGCTTTCGGACTTGGATCCCACGGCGCCCGTGGTGGTCTACTGCGCCAGCGGCCGGCGCTCCATGGTGGCCGTTAGCGGGCTTCGGGCTTCGGGGTTCGACGACGTTGCGGACCTGGTCGGTGGCTTTGAAGCCTGGCAGGCTGCCGGGTTCCCGATCGCCATCGGCGATGAGATCGTTTCGGACACACCGCAGGTCGGCCCGCGGGCGGCCAAAGCGTTGGTCGACGCGGGCGCACTGCTGCTCGATGTGCGGGAGCAGGACGAATGGTGTACCGAGCACGCGCCGGCTGCGATGCTTCTCCCGGTCGGGCGCGTGCGCACTCGAGAGGATGAACTGCCTCGTGACCGCCGCATTGTCGTGGTGTGCCGCTCGGGGGGACGGTCGGCGGCGGTGACAGCGTTGTTGCGCCGCTCCGGTTTTGACGCGGTCAACCTGGCGGGTGGCATGTGCGCGTGGGCCGCCGCCGGGTTGCCGATCGTGAGTCACGGCGGCGACACCGGGCTGGTTGTCCAAAGGGAGGATCCCCTCAACTGCGAGACCTCGCTTCAGCAACTGATCGGGGGCGTCGTGACGCCCTCCGCCCACTTCTACGTTCGCAATCATTTCCCAACCCCGGTGCTCGATCCGCAGCTGTATCAACTCGCGGTCACCGGTTTGGTTGAGCGGCGCCTCTGCCTTTCCCTGGACGACCTATACCAGCTGCCGAAACAGTCGCTGGTCACCACGCTGGAATGCGCCGGCAACGGACGGCTTCACTTCGACCCGCCGGTCGACGGCGAGCAATGGGATCTCGGGGCGGCGAGCACTGCCGAATGGACCGGCGTCCGGCTGGTCGACATTTTGGACCGGGCGGGACTGTCCGCTGGCGCCCACGATGTCGTGTTCCGCGGCGCCGACTCGGGTCCGGTCGACGGCGCGAGCGGGCCGGTGCGTTTCGAGCGCGCCCTATCGGTTCGGGATGCCCGCGACGCCGGTGCGCTCGTCGCATATGCGATGAACGGCGAACCGCTCCCACTGCAGCACGGTCGTCCCGTCCGGTTGATCGTGCCGGGCTGGTATTCCGTCGCATCGGTCAAATGGCTGACCGAGATCGCCGTGGTGGACCGCCCATTCGAGGGCTTCTTTCAAACCAACCGGTATCACTACGAATGGGAGCGCGACGGCGATGTCGTGCGGGAGCAGGTTCGCCTGCAGCGGGTCCGCGCCCTGATCGCCCAGCCCCTCGACGGTGCCTCTGTAGCCGCCGGGGAAATCGTCGTGCGAGGAGTCGCCTGGTCGGGGGCGGCGATCATCGACCGCGTCGACGTCTGCGTTGGCGAGGACTCCTGGCAGCCGGCCCGTCTGATCGGCGAACCCCGCCGACACAGCTGGCAGTGGTGGGAGTTGTTCGCGCGCTGTGATCTTCGCGGGTCCACGACGGTGCGGGCACGGGCGACCGACGCGGCGGGCAACACGCAACCCGAACGACCCGAATGGAATCGGTTTGGCTACGGCGGCAACGCGATTCAGACGATCTCCATCGAGGTGCGATGAAACACGCGGGTCGAGATCAGCCCGACAGTTCCGACAAGACCTTGTTGACGTCGGAGGTCGCACCGCGGTTGTAGGGCAGTTTGGACAGCGCGGTGGCCATGGCGCAGGTGTTGGACAGCGCGGCGTAGGTCAGTCCACCCCCGATCAGGGCGGCCACCCACTTCAGCCGCGGCACCGCGACGCTGCCCAGAACGGACGTCAGGACCACCGATCCGGCGACGAGTCGGACCTGTCGCTCGAGTTCCCACCGCTGTGCGCCGCGGTTCACCTCGAAACCTTGGCCCTCCCAATCGGTGATCCCCTTTTCGAGGACCCGCCCGCTGGTCAATCCGGCGTTGCGCAACAGCGTCTGCGCCTGGGTCGAGCGTTGCCCGGAACGGCACACCAGCACGACGTCGTCTTCTTGCCCGAGCCGCCGAGCGATTTCCTCGCCGTGCTGATCCAGTACGTCGAGGGGAACGTTGAGGGACCCGGCGATGTGCGCGGTCTCGAACTCGGCGGGGGTCCGGACGTCGACGACCCATGGAGCTTTGGGTGATTCGATCAGCCTGCGCAGCTCGATCGAGGTTATCGGGTCGGTGGTCGGTGTGTTCATGATTGCTCCCGGTGCAGATTGGTGAGTTAGGGGGTTGTTATCCCGAGCTTTTCGGCGTTGTCGTACTCGTCATCGATGAGTACGACGTCCCGACCTTGACGGTCGAGCAGTGCGGCGGCGATCGATGCGCGGTAGCCGCTGGCGCAATGGATCCATAATTCGCGGTCCTCGGGAAGCTCGCCAAGTCGTTGGGGCAGTTCGTGCAACGCCACGTTGACCGCCTCGCGCACGTGGCCGCCGTCGAACTCGCCGGCTTGGCGGACATCAAGGACCAGGACACGCGCATCGTCGAGCGCCTCGACGACATCCTCGAAGCTCGCGACCCGATAGCTCCGCAGCTCAGATCCGGCAGTGAGCTCGCGGATGTTGCCGGTGGCGCTGCCGGTCAGCCGGTCGACGCCGATGCGGGCGAGCTCGCGCTGGGCCTCGGCGACCTGGTCGGCATCTTCTCCGATCAGGGTTAGTGGCGCGCCCCACGCGTAAAGCCAGCCAACATAATTGACGAACGAGCCGGAGAACTCGAAGCCATATGTGCCGGCCAAATGTCCTGCCGCGAACGCGGTCCGGTTGCGCAAGTCGACGACCCATTCGCCGGCGTCGATTCGCGCTCGAAGCTCCTCCGGGCGCACGGGCGCGACGGGGGAGAGGTCCGGTGCTTCTGGCCCCTTCCTGTTGATCACGCCCATGTGCGCGTAGTAGGCGGGGTATGCGGATAGCTCGGCCAGCAGTTGTTCGACGTAATCCTGTTCGTCCTGGGTGAGTGCCGGATTGGTCTGGCGTTCGTCGCCGATCGTCGACTCGTCGCTGTCGGCGGGGGCGGCCGAACAGAAGCTGCCGAATCCGTGCGTGGGATAGACGGGTGTGCTCGCGGGCAACTCGTCCGCGAGCCGACGAACCGAGCGATACTGCAGCCGGGACAATTCGGCGGCGTGCTCTTCGCCTGCCAGGTCGGTC
Source organism: Mycobacterium sp. E1715 (assembly GCF_001667625.1). Classification (NCBI taxonomy): domain Bacteria; kingdom Bacillati; phylum Actinomycetota; class Actinomycetes; order Mycobacteriales; family Mycobacteriaceae; genus Mycobacterium; species Mycobacterium sp. E1715. The sequence goes on along the minus strand of NZ_LZJJ01000288.1, from coordinate 6,458 downwards.
CTTCCGGTGCTGCCGAACAGCATCGATCCGCCGGTGAACACCCCGACCGTCTGGCCACCTCCGTCGCGGAGCACGTAGCTGACGTGGTGGTGCGTGTGCCCGGGCGTGGACAGCGCTTCGAGGTGGAGCCCGCCCGTGTCGATCCGGTCGCCGTCGCCGACGGGCCGGTGCGGGAACTCAACGTCTTCCCCGGCGGGAAGAAGGTATTCCGCGCCGGTGGCTCGGGCGAGCGCCAGGCCGCCGGTCACGTAGTCGTTGTGAATATGAGTCTCGAGCACGTGGGTGATGCGCAGGGCTGCGGCCAACTCCAGCACACGGTCGATGTCACGCTGCGGGTCGATGACGACCGCGACCTCGCCGTCGCTCACCAGGTAACTGCGGTCGCCCAATCCCGAGGTTTCGATAACCGAGACGTCCACCATCGTTGTTCCAAGCTGTTCGATTTGCTCACGACCGACCCCTCAAAAGCTAGCGGCCAGCAAACCGGACGGCGCTGGGGTTCCGTCGCGTGCTGCGGGGGCGGTTGACAATCGTGATCCCCTGGTGTGGGCGTTGATAGCGCGCAGGCAACGCTCAAGGTGCCATTGCGACCGCGTCGGGTGCGATTAGATCCCGCAAATTGGTTGGGTGCGCAGGCCGACGCCACTTTGAACCCCGGTGATTTCTTCTCCGCCCGATCGGACGAGAGCAGCGGGATGGCTAGCGACTGGACATCGAGTCGGCGTCGCCCGGGTAGACGCGTCGGCCGTCGGGCGCAAAGTCGCAAGCGCACCGTTGGCCCCGGTCCTGTGGCCGCCGAAGCTGTGTGCCGCGCTTGCGCATCAGGTGCTGTTTGTACACCTTGTCGCGCTGCTGGGGCGAGAACGCGAAGTCCAGATTGATCGGTAGCCCCGCCCAGTCGACCTGGTCGCCGGGTTGGTCGTCGCCGGCCGCGCGCCGCAGCCGGCACTGCAGCGGGCACACGGCCCGCACGGTGTCCTCGAGGGGCCCGTCAAAATCCAGAGCCACTACGTCCCTCCTCGGCGCGACCAATGAGTGAATGGTGCAGCGAGGTTGTTTCAGTGGCAGGTGCGTGACGTTTCCGTCGTATTACGAGTCGGGCGGAGGCGCGGCGCCTAGTAGACGTCGCGGTGGTAGCGCTTGCCGGCGCTCAACGACCTGACGTACTCCTTTGCCGCGTCGGGGTCGAGGCTGCCGTGTTCGGCGGCGACCTCGCACAGCGCGCGGTCGACGTCCTTGGCCATCGGGTCCGCGGTCCCGCAGACGTAGAGTTGCGCCCCGTCCTGCAGCCAGCGCCACAGCTCCGCCCCACGGCTGCGCATCAGGTGCTGCACGTAGATCTTGTCGCGCTGGTCCCTCGAGAACGCCAGGTCCAGCTCGGTGAGCAGCCCGTCGGCGTGCATCTGCTCGATCTCGTCGCGGTAGTAGTAGTCGGTGGCGGCGTGCTGCTCGCCGAAGAACAGCCAATTGGGACCGGTGTGCCCGAGCGCGCGTCGTTCCTGCAGGAACCCGCGGAACGGCGCGATGCCGGTGCCCGGACCGATCATGATCATCGGCGTATCCGGGTCGCCGGGGGGCCGGAAATTGCTCGATGGCTGCAGATAGACGGCGACGCGATCGCCGGGGGAGCGGTCGGCAAGGTAGGTCGAACAGACTCCGCGCCGCGGGACTCCCTGGAAGTTGTAGCGCACCGGCGAGACCGTCAGGTGGACCTCTTGGGGGCATTCCTTCGGGCTCGACGAGATCGAATACAGGCGCGGCTGAAGGCGTTTCAGCACCCTCAGCCACTCGTGGGCCGAGGCGGAGACCGGGTGCTGCGCCAGCAGGTCGATCGACTGGCGACCCCACGTCCAATCGGTCAGCGCGGCTTTGTTTTCCGGCTTCAGCAGCTCGGCGAGTTTCCGGTCGCCGGTGCGCTCCTGCACGAACCGCACCAGGTCCCGGCTGATGTGGGCGATCTCGATTCGCTCCGTGAGCGCCGAGCGCAACGACATCAGACCGTGCTCGCCGACCTCGACCGGGGTCTGCCCGTCCAGGCCCGTGACGGTCAGCCATTCATCGACTAGCTGGTCGCTGTTGCGCGGCCACACCCCGAGCGCATCGCCGGCCTCGTAGCTGATCGTGCCCTCGGGCACTCGAAACACCAACTGCCGCACGTCCTTTGCCGATTCCGGCCGGCCCAGCTTGATGTTCTGGGCCATGTCGGTGATCAGCGGATGCTTCTTGGTGTACCCGGCCGTTCTGGACCCGTCGGCCGGTCGGGGCGGCGCGGCGACCGTCGAGGTGGCCACGGCCGGCGCAACCCCGTCGTGGCCCACCGGTGCGGGCGTGCGGGACAGCGCATCGATGACACCGTCAAGCCACCTGGCCGCGGCGTCGTCGTAGTCGGGTTCGCAGTCGACCCGCTCGATGATGCGCGTCGCGCCGAGCTGGGCCAGCCGCTCATCGAGCTTGCGCCCATGACCGCAGAAGTCGTCGTAGTTGGAGTCGCCCAGCGCCAGCACCGCGTAGCGGGTGGCGGTGAACCGTGGTGCGGCGTCTGACGTCAACGCTCGCCAGAGCCCGGCGCCGTTGTCGGGCGGCTCTCCGTCGCCGGTGGTGCTGGTGACCAGCAGCAGCTGCCGCGTCGTCGGCAGTTCGCTCACCGGGAAGTCGTCCATGCTGTGCAGCGCGACGGGCAGCTGTTTCTCGCCCAGCCGCGCCGCGATGTCGGCGGCGAGTTCCTCCGCGTTGCCGGTCTGCGATGCCCAGAGCACGACGACGGGCGCGCGTTCTGCGGGTTTGGCTCCGGGCGGCTCGGTGGTCGGTGGCTTGACCGTGGGGGCCGGCGTTGCCCGCGTCGTGTCGTTGCGCGAGAACAGGCCCGCCAGCAGGCCATCCACCCACAGCCGGGTGCCCGAGTCGAAGGGAGCGCTCAGGGGCAGCGTTGGCACGCCGGACGCGCATCGACCGGCATCCGACCGAAGGGCGGTCAGCATTCCGGCGAGATAGGAGCGGCCGAGCTCATCGAATTCCGGCACGGGCCTTGTTGCCACACCGAGCAAGGCGGCGAGGGCATCGACCTGCGACACGCTGATTTTCGGTAGCTCCGTGGGCGCGGGTGCTGGTGCGTCGGCATCCACCGATGGCTGAGGTTCAGTGCCCCGATTCGCCACCGGGACGGCGACTTTAGCCAATGCGACGGCGCAGGCTTTGAATTCCGGCTGGTTCGAGATCGGGTCCACCGCGTCGTTGGTGACCGCGTTGATCGCGAGGTATTCGCCGAACAGGTCGTTCCAGTGGAACGGTGCGAAGCAGTTGCCGGGCCGCACCCGGTCGCTGATCGCGGCGGGCAGCACGGCGCGACCGCGGCGCGAAGCGATTTCGATCGCGTCACCCTCGGCGACGTGCAGCCGTGCCGCGTCGTCGGGGTGGATTTCGACGAAAGGCCGGGGATTGAGCTTGTTGAGCTTGGCGACCTTGCCCGTCTTGGTCAAGGTGTGCCACTGATGCGCCAAGCGACCGGTGTTCAACAGGAACGGGTAGTCGTCGTCGGGCATTTCCTCGGGCGGCAGGTGCGGGCGGGCGAAGAACGCCGCGCGGCCGTTCTCGGTGGGGAAGGCCAGCCGGGGAGTGCTGCCGTCCTCGCGGACCAGCCGGGCCTGACTGACACCGTCGTTGAGGTAGCGAATGGGGCTGCGGTCGCCGGCGCCCCCGGGTGCGCACGGCCACTGCAGTGGGCCCCGGCGCAGCCGCTCGTAGCTGACCCCCCGCAGGTCGTAACCGGTCTTCGGATTCGAGAACCGTTTGATCTCTTCGAAGACTTCCTCGGCCGAGTTGTAGCTGAAAGCGTCCGAGAATCCCATCTCGCAAGCGACCCGGGCGATGATCTGCCAGTCGGGCATCGCATCTCCCGGCGCCCTGACCGCCGGCTGGAACAGCGTCATGTTGCGCTCGGAGTTGACCATCACGCCCTCGGCTTCCGACCACAGGGCCGCCGGCAGGAGGACGTCGGCGTATTCGTTGGTTTCCGTTTCTCCGAAGGCGTCCTGCGCGATGACCAGCTCGGCGCGCTCCAGGCCGGCCAGCACGGTCCTGCGATTGGCCACGGAGGCAACGGGGTTCGTGCAGACAATCCAGCACGCCTTGATGTCGCCGCGGGCCATCCGGGAGAACATGTCGATGGTGCCGGTGCCCACGTCCGTGTGGAGCGTTCCCCGTGGGATGCCCCACTGGTCTTCGGTGAAGGCCCGGTCGACCGCGGACAGGACCGAGCGCTGTCCGGGCAATCCCGGTCCCATGTAACCCATTTCGCGGCCGCCCATCGCGTTGGGTTGCCCGGTGAGGGAGAAGGGACCGCTGCCGGGTTTGCAGATCGCACCGGTGGCCAGGTGCAGGTTGCAGATGGCGTTGGTGTTCCAGGTGCCGTGGGTGCTCTGGTTGAGGCCCATGGTCCAGCAGCTCATGAAGTTGTTGGCTTCGCCGATCATGCGGGCCGCCGCGCGAATGTCGTCCTCGGGAATCCCGGTGATGTCGCTGACCGCGTCGGGGGTGTACTGCTCCAGGAAGCTGGGCATCACCTCCCACCCCTCGGTGAACTCGGCGATGAATTCGGGATCGGTGTGCCCGTTCTCGACGATCAGGTGCAGCAACCCGTTCAGCAGTGCGAGATCGGAACCGGGGGCGATTTGGAGGAACAGGTCGGCCTTGTCCGCGGTCGCCGTACGCCGCGGATCGACCACGATCAGCCTGGCGCCTGCCTTGACGCGCTCCATCATCCGCAAGAAGAGGATGGGATGGCAGTCGGCCATGTTCGCGCCGATTACGAAGAAGACGTCGGCGTGGTCGAAGTCTTGGTACGAGCCGGGCGGCCCGTCGGCGCCCAGCGAGAGTTTGTAACCGGCACCGGCACTGGCCATGCACAGCCGCGAGTTCGACTCGATCTGGTTGGTGCCGATGAAGCCCTTGGTCAGTTTGTTCGCCAGGTACTGCGCCTCGATGGACATCTGGCCCGACACATACATGGCAAAGGAATCCGGGCCGTGCGCGTCGATGATCGCGCGTAAACGGTGCGCGGACTGGGCAATTGCCCGCTCGATGTCGACGGGCTCGAGTGGCTCGCCACGGTCGGCGCGCAGATGCGCCGATTCGATTCGTCCAGGCGCCCCGAGCAAGTCGGACGTGGTGGCGCCCTTGGTGCACAACCGGCCGAAGTTGGCCGGATGTTGTTTGTTTCCAACAGACTTCCCGATGTGGCGCCGGCCGCTCTCGGGGTCGGTTGTGACCTGCAACACCATTCCGCAGCCCACGCCGCAGTATGCGCACACGGTGTTCACGGCATCGTTGTCGGACGCCATGGACTCGGTGGCCACGCCTACCTTCCCTCCATTGAGCACAATGGGCTTACGTGAATGGTGCGACGAGGATGTTTCGGCACCGGGTATCGGGAGTTTCCCCCGTTTTACGGCTTCCTCTCACCGGCCTAAGCGCGTCCGTGAACTTTCGGGAATGCCGCATAACCCCAGGTCAAGACGGGTCATCATCGACCCGCCGACCCCGGTCAAGGCTACCCGCGGGGCCCGATGCCTGAGCTATCAGAACGGGGTCTCGGACCAAATAAACGGGACATTCACAGCCTTCGCTAAGCTCACCGAGTGCGTCAGCTGATTGTGATCCTGTTGATCCTGCTGGCCTCCGGTTGCGGCGGGCACCAAGCCAGTTCGCCGCCAACCCCATCCGAGACGTGCAAGGACTCCGACGGGCCGGCGCCCGCGACGGTGCAGCGGGCCATCGCGTCGGTGCCGATCACCATCCCCGGTAGCAGCTGGGTAGAAATCGCTCGGGGACATGCCAAGAAGTGCCGTCTGTATTGGGTGCAGATCATTCCGACCATCGCCAGCGAGTCCACCGGACAGCAGCTGCTGTTCTTCGACCACAACACGCCGCTGGGCCCGGCGACCCCGAATCCCAAGCCGTACATCACCGTCTTACCGCCGGCCGATGACACTGTTGCCGTTCAATACCAATGGTTGAAGGGCAACGATCAGCCGTGCTGTCCCACCGGCAGCGGGACGGTGAAGTTCGGGATCGGCCCGGACGGCAGGCTGAAGGCGCTCGGCCCGATCCCGAATCAATAGTGTTGTGTCACAACATGAGGGAGCGGCGACTCAGTTCGCGGCGACGTCGGCGAGGTTCTCCGGGTGCAGCATCTCGGCGTAGCGCAATTGCTCGGGGATTCCGAAACCGTCGACGAGCGTCTCCGCGTGCGGTCGCAGCGCGCGGCATCGATCGTTGATGCCCCGGGTAACTGCCTTGGCCCGCTCGGTGGACAGGTACCGATGCTCGATGTACCACGCCTTGTCGTCTTCGATGACCGAAAGCGCGTACAGATCGCAGAGGATGCCGAGCAGTTCGCGGGTTTCCTCGTGCGGGCAGGCATCGATGCCGGCGACGAACGCCTCGAGCACCACCCGGTCGAT
>NZ_LZJJ01000287.1:0-5134 GCF_001667625.1 Mycobacterium sp. E1715 | reverse complement strand
TCGATCAGTGCGCTCAACGCCCGCACCGGCAACTGGGCGATCTGCACGTCGAGCACGACCGCGTCGCCGGTCACCACCTCCGACATAACACCGAACGCTACAGGGCGATTAGGCTGCGCAGGGTGGACGTCGACGCATTCGTGCTGGCCCATCGCGGCACCTGGGACCGCCTGGACCGGCTGGTCGGGAAACGACGCTCACTGACCGGCGCCGAAGTCGACGAGCTGGTGGAGCTCTATCAGCGGGTGTCCACCCACCTCTCTACGCTGCGCTCGGCGTCGTCGGACTCGCTGTTGATCGGTCGGCTCTCGAGCCTGGTTGCGCGCGCCCGTTCCGTGGTGACCGGCGCGCATGCTCCGTTGAGCAGTACCTTCGTGCGGTTTTGGGCGGTGTCCTTCCCGGTGGTCGCCTACCGGTCGTGGCGGTGGTGGCTGGGCACCGCCGTGGCGTTCTACGCCGTGGCCGTGATCATCGCCTTCTGGGTGGCCGGCAATCCGGAGGTGCAGTCGGCCGCCGGAACCCCAAGCGACATCGAACAATTGGTGAACCACGACATCGCGGCCTACTACAGCGAACATCCCGCCGCCGCGTTCGCCCTGCAGATCTGGGTGAACAACTCCTGGGTGTCCGCGCAGTGCATCGCGTCGTCGGTCCTGCTGGGACTGCCGATTCCGTTCGTGCTCTTCCAGAACGCCGCCAACCTGGGACTGATCTCGGGGCTGATGTTCCAGGCCGGCAAGGGTGGCCTGCTGCTCGGGCTGCTGATACCGCACGGGCTGCTCGAGCTCACGGCGGTGTTCCTGGCCGGTGCCGCCGGCATGCGGTTGGGGTGGTCGGTGATCGCGCCCGGCGACCGGCCGCGCGGCCAGGCGCTCGCCGAACAGGGCCGCGCCGTGGTGTCGGTCGCGATCGGGCTGGCCGGCGTGCTGTTGGTCTCGGGGCTGATCGAGGCGCTGGTCACGCCCTCGCCGCTGCCGACTTTCGTTCGGGTTGGCATCGGGGTCATCGCCGAGGTGGCTTTCCTCGCCTACATCGTGTATTTCGGTCGCCGCGCCGTGCGGGCCGGTGAGACCGGTGACATCGAGGACGCGCCCGACGTGGTACCCACCGGCTAGCGCCGATTGCCCGCCTTCTCCTGACGCCGCTGCTCGGCGCTAAAGCCGGCCGGTGGCCTTCATCGCCAGGTAGCGGTCGGCAAGGGCGGGCGCCAGCTCGGTGGGTGGGGCGTCGACGACCTCCACCCCGCTGCGGCGCAGCCGCGTGGCGATCGCGCGGCGGTCATTGCGGGACCGTTCCGCGGCCGCCGCGTCGTAGACGGCGGCGGGATCCGAACGCCCGGCGGCCATTTGGTCGACCCGTGGGTCGGCGACGGCCGCCACCATGAGGTGGTGTTTGGCCGACAATTGCGGCAACACCGGCAGCAGGCCCTCGTCGAGGGCGGTCGCGTTGAGGTCGGTCAGCAACACCACGAGTGAGCGCCGGCGGGCCCGCCGCGCGATGGCGGAAACCATTGCGGTCCAATCCGGTTCGAGCAGGGCCGGTTGCAACGGGGCCATCGCCTCCACGAGGTGCGCGAGCAGTTCGGTGCGCGACGCCCCGAAAACGCCGGCGCGGGTGACCCGGTCGTGGGCGAGGAAGTCGACGTGGTCACCCGCCCGCGACGCGAGCGCCGCCAGCAGCAGCGCGGCATCCATGGACCAGTCCAGGCGGGGCCAGCCGGCGGGGTCGGCGGCCGTCGGGTCGACGCCCACCCGGCCCGCCGCGGTACGCCCGGTGTCCAGCACGATCACGACGCGCCGGTCGCGTTCGGGACGCCAGGTGCGGACGACGACGTCGGCGCGACGCGCGGTGGCGCGCCAGTCGATCGACCGCACGTCGTCACCGACGACATACTCGCGCAGTGAGTCGAATTCCGTTCCCTGCCCGCGGATCAGCGTGGGAAGCAGCCCGTCGATCTCACGCAGTTTGGCCAGTCGCGCCGGCAGGTGCTTGCGGGACAGGAAGGGCGGCAGCACCCGAAGCAGGCCCGGCACCGCTTGCGAGCCCTGCCGTCCCGCGAGCCCGAGTGGGCCGATGGACCGGGCGGTGACGACCGCGGCGCGCTGCTCGCCGCGGCGGACCGGCCGCAGTTGGGACTGGACGTGCTGGTGCTGGCCAACGGGGATGTTGACGGGATGGATGCGCGGCCGCGCGCCCGCGCTGGGCGGCCACGCGTCGCGAACCTGGCCGCGGAACCGGCGCCGGCCGTCGTTGTGGATCAGAAGTCCGACGTCCACCTGCTGCGCGAGCCGGGCGGAGCGGTCCGGCGACCGGACGTAGCGCAACTCGCGGGTGCTGGCCGCCAGCCCGATGTCCGCGATCACCACCGCCAGAAGGGTGGCCAGCAGTACTCCGAAAGTCCTTGCCGGCCAGGGGGACAGCGCGATGGGCAGGACGCACATCAGCGCGACCAGCCCGGTGCGTCCGGTCAGGATCACTAGCGGGGCACCGGGACCGACGCCAAGATTCCGTCGAGGACTCCGTCGGGGGTGGCCCCTTCGAGTTCGGCCTCGGGGCGCAGCATCACCCGGTGCCGCAGCGTCGGGCGGGCCATCGCCTTCACGTCGTCGGGGGTGACGTAGTTGCGGCCGGACAGCCAGGCCCAGGAACGAGCGGTGGCCAGCAGCGCCGTGGCCCCGCGCGGCGAGACGCCGAGCTGCAGCGCGGGTGAGGACCGGGTGGCTCCGACGATGTCGACGATGTACCCCAGCACCTCGTCGGCGACCAGCACGTTGCGCACGGCGTCGCGCCCGGCTGCCAGTTCGGCGGGTCCGGCCACCGGTTTTATCGCCGACAGGTCGCGCGGATCGAAGCCGTGCGCGTGCCGGCCGAGGATGGCGATCTCCGAATCCCGTGGCGGCAGAGTCACGTTCAGCTTCAGCAGGAAGCGGTCCAGCTGGGCTTCGGGCAGCTGATAGGTGCCCTCGTATTCGACGGGGTTCTGGGTCGCGGCGACGATGAACGGGTCGGGCAGGGGCTGGGCCACGCCATCCACGCTGACCTGACGCTCCTCCATGGCCTCGAGCAGCGCGGCCTGCGTTTTCGGTGGGGTGCGGTTGATCTCGTCGGCAAGGAGCAGATTGGTGAACACCGGACCGGGACGGAACGCGAAAGCGGCCGTGCGGGCGTCGTACACCAGTGATCCCGTGACATCGCCTGGCATCAGGTCGGGGGTGAACTGCACCCGCTTGAACTCCAACCGCAACGCGGCCGCCAGCGCCCGCACCAGCAGCGTCTTCGCCACTCCCGGAACGCCTTCCAGCAACACATGACCGCGACACAGCAGCGCGATCACCAGGCCGCTGACCACCCCCTCCTGGCCGACGACGGCCTTGGCGAGTTCGCCGCGCAAGGCCAGCAGCGCATCTCGCGCCGACTCAGCCGTGGGGGTGGTTTCCGCGGGGGAAGGGGTCTGCGTCACGTCCGTGTGACCTGCCTTTCGATGTCGTCGAGCGCACGGGCAAGTTGTAACAGGTCGTTGTCGGTCGCCGGGGGCGGGCCGAACAGCTGGTAGGAGACGAACGCCGGATCCGCCCCGCTGCGGGCGGCCACCGCGCCCGTCACCGCGGGCGCCGACGCGCCCGTGTTCAGACCGAGCCGGGGCAGCAGCCGCTGCAGTGTGGCGGTGCGCAGCGCCGCGGCGGCTCGGTCGCGCGCCCGGCGGGACCGGTACAGCCGTCCGCGACCCTCGACGGTCTCCGACGCGCGCACCACGACGGGCAGTTCCTCGGCGACCAGCGGGCCGGGCCGCCGGCCCCGCCAGAGGGCGACCAGCAGCACGACAAGCCACAATTGCCAGACGATCCACGTCACGTTCTGCGGGATCAGGTCGGCGATCGAGCCGGGCGGCGGTGCTTCGCCCTCGATCCGGTGGGGCGCGTACCAGACGAGCCGGGGCCGGGCGCCCGCGAGGTTCATCGCCAGGGCGGCGTTGCCCGCCTGCAGCAGGCCGCCGTTGGTCAGGAACTCCGTGCTGCCGACCGCAGTGATGGCCCGTCCGCCGTCGCGGAAGCGCACGAGCGCGCCGTCGTAGCAGCGGGTTAGCGGTCGGCCGTCGGTGGCGCGGTAGGTGTCGCTCGGGCCGAATCGAACCGGCCCGGCCCGGGTCGCCTCGCGGAGTGTGCAATCGGGGTCGCTGTCGAACGTGTCGGCCGCCGAGACGCGCAGGCCGGGCATCAACGCCTCCCGGGTGCGCGAGGTTGGTTCCACCAGCAGCAGATCACCGGGCGCCCGGGACAGCCGGTCCAGTAGCGACTCGGTCAGGTACTGGCTCTGCGCCACCAGGATCAGCGCGTCGGGACGCGCCGCCCGTTCGACATCGGCGATGCTGTCGGCGACAACGACGTCGACCCCGCCGCCGCGCAGCAGCGTCACCAGCGCGTGGGCGCCGTCGGGACCCGTCGACGCCGGATCCATCCGCGCCCCGGGACGCGGCGCGGTCAGGTAGGCATCGAGGCCGGCGATGACGGCCAGCACGATCAGCGTGAGGATTACCCAGCGCCAGGATCGCCAGCGCTGCAACGCCGTTGGGCTCGCCGGGTGGGGACCCGCCGTGGTCGCCATCACCGCACCTGCGCCCACGAGTCGGGCGCGGCGGTTTGCCCCGGCCCCCCGGGAACGGTCGCCGAGCGGGAGCGCAGGTGCTCGTCAAGGTCGGCGATCATCTGGTATGCGCTCTGGGTTCCCGGTCGCTCACCGTAGGTGACGTCGTTGAAAGCCGTTGCGGCTTGCGCTAATTCGCCGGCAAGGTGGGGCAGCGCGGCACCGGCGTCGACGGCCAGTTCGTTGGCGGTCCGGCCGGGCGCCGGGTTCAGCACACCCGTCTCCTCGAGCTGGCGGGCGACCGCCCGCAGGCGGTGGCGAATCGCTGCGGTCCATTCGCCCCGCGCCGCAAAGTCTTCGGCCGTCGCACGGTGCTGGGCCGCGGTGAGCTGCGCGGCCTCGAACAGCTGATAGTCACCGCCGCGGTTGGTGCGCATCGTGCGCCGCGCGACGTGGATCGCGACCGCCAACGCGATTGCCAGCATGATGAAAAGGACGGTGGCCGTGAGCCACCCGCCGGGGAAAGAGGCGGTCTTCTGCAGCAGCCGGTAAA
>NZ_LZJJ01000286.1:0-5212 GCF_001667625.1 Mycobacterium sp. E1715 | reverse complement strand
TGGCCCGCCGACCTGCACATGATCGGCAAGGACATCATCCGGTTCCACACCGTCTACTGGCCGGCGTTTCTGATGTCGGCCGGGATCGAGCTGCCGCGCCGGGTGTTCGCGCATGGGTTCCTGCTCAACCGGGGCGAGAAGATGAGCAAGTCGGTGGGCAACATCGTCGACCCGGTGGCGCTGACCGAGACGTTCGGCGTGGACCAGTTGCGCTATTTCCTGTTGCGGGAGGTCCCCTTCGGCCAGGACGGCAGCTACAGCGAAGACGCCATCGTCACGCGCATCAACACCGACCTCGCCAACGAGCTGGGCAACCTGGCCCAGCGGTCGCTGTCCATGGTGGCCAAGAACCTGGACGGGGTGGTGCCGACGCCCGGTGAATTCACCGCCGAAGATGCCGAACTGCTGGCGACGGCCGACGGCCTGCTGGACCGCGTGCGCGCCGCCTTCGACGGGCAGGCCATGCACTTGGCATTGGAAGCGATCTGGCTGATGCTGGGCGCCGCCAACCGATATTTCTCCGCCCAGCAGCCGTGGGTGCTACGCAAGAGCGACTCCGCGGCGGACCAGACTCGTTTCGCGACAGTGCTTTACACAACCTGCGAGGCCGTTCGCATCGCGGCGCTGCTGATCCAGCCGGTGATGCCCGAATCGGCGGGCAAGCTTTTGGATCTGCTCGGCCAGGCGCCCGAACAGCGCAGCTTCGACGCGATAGGCAAACGGCTGACCCCCGGCACGGCGCTCCCGGCGCCGACCGGGGTCTTCCCCCGCTACCAAGCCGACTAGCCGCTCGCGAGCCGAGCGCGCCACCAGCTTCACACCGACATTGCCAGGCACAGCGCCGCGACGGCGAGGCCCTGCAGGGTGGCCCTGGTGGTGATCACTCTGTCCCAGTTGCGCTGCAGCGCACGAGCATCGGTCGGCAACTCGGGTCGATCCGCGCCTGCGATGAGTTGCCGGTTGATCGGCGCGCTCACCCGCAGGTAGATCAGCAGCCACGCCAGCAGCAGGAGGACGGCGGCGCCGGCCGCGCCGGCTTGCGCCCAGCGGCCGGACGCCGCGGCGAATGCCAGGCTGATCGTCGCCGCCGCCAGGCCGAGCACGCCGGGTACCGGCATCCGTCGATCCCCATAGCGATGGATGTTGCCGGCAACGGCGAGCAGGGCCCGATCGTCGATGCGGGCCATCGCGGGCCTCAGCACCATCGCGCAGAACACGTCGGTGCCGTAGACCACCCCGGTACCCAGCACCGCGACGACCGCGAAAACGGTGGCGACCATGGCGCACACTCCTCATCTCCCGTAGGTGCTAGCAACGCTAACCCTCGAGAGCGCGGCTGTCAATAGCGTTGCTATCTTCTGTGCCACCGCTAACACGACGTCACCGATGTCGACGTCGGCGCGCCTCCGGACCGCGCGCCGCCGGCCGATCACCGACCCGGTGCGCGAGCGGGCCGACGAAGGTGTTCAGGGATGCCTTCGGCGAGCGGGAAACGAAATACGGCGCCAATCCTGGGCGGGCATCTGCTCGAAGGCCTGTGTATAGCCTATGTTATGCGCCATAATCGGCCGGTGGACCGACGACGCAATCGGCAAGAGGGTGACTCGCCGATGACGACCCTGAAACAGCTGCCGGCACTGGTTGTGCTCGAGCGGATCCCGATCCCGGTGCTGGCGATCGAGAATGACGGCACCATCCTGTTTTCCAACGCCGCGTTCGCCGAGATGATGGGTTATGACCGGGAAGAGGTGTTGGAGCTGAAGTTCCACCAGATCTTCCATCAGGCACCGGCCTCGGATTCGTTGTTATCCGTCGTTCATTCCCTGGCGAACATGGTGGTCGAATTGGCGCACAAGGACGGTTCGGTGGTGCGCGCCCTGATGAGCAAGTCGGCGGCGATGCGCGCCGACGACCAGTTCGTGCTCGCGGCGTTCCAGGATCTGACCGAGCAGTTGTGGCAGGAGGACCGCTAGCGGGGACGCGGCAGGCCCGGGAAATCATTGGCCGGAACGCGTCGACGTCCTGCGGTCGGTCGTCGATGTAAGCGAAACCTGTTGGTGGGCATCAGGTCTCGTGCTGGACGGCCGCACGGGACGCGCGGTTACGCGCAGACGCTAACGCCGCCGCCGTGATTCGCGCCTGGTGCGCCACAGGATCACCCCGCCGCCGACGATGGCCACCGCAACCCAGCCCGCGCCGAACCACCACAGCCAGCCGAGGTCGGAGTGCCCCTGCGACGCCGCGGTCGGACCACCGGCCGAGGGCGAGTGCTCGACGGTCACCGGGTCCTGCCCGCCCGGCGCGGACACCACCGCGGCGCCTTTGAGTCGTTGCCAGCGCTTGTTATCGCCGCTGAGCCACCGCAGCAACTCGTCGAGTTGCCCCGGCGCCCCGTTTGATGTCGCCACCAACAGCGACCTGCCGCGGTTGAAAACCACTTGGAGAGAGGCGAACCGGAGATCTGGGTCGAGTGTGAGTTTGGCGGGCTTGCCGTCGGATTGGACGGCATTGACGGTGATGGGCCCGCTCGGCCCGGCAGCCACCGGAAGCGCGACATTGGAGTGGTTCCACCCGTCGGCGGAGATCACTATCGCGGGGTCCGACGAGTCGATCGCCTGCTGCGCGGTCGTGACCGTGGTGTAGAGCGGCACGGCGCTGATTCGCTGAAGGCCCACCACGATGCCGACCGCCCGCACCGTGTCTATCAACGAGTGGGCCTCGATGCCCACCTGCATCCGGGGCATCAACGACTGCGGCACCGATTGGAAGCCGTCCGGCACCGGCGGGGCTGCCGGGTCGCTCTGTATTGTGGTGTCGCCGTTGATGTTCAGCGTCAGGAGCTGACTCCCCGGCCCGGCGGTGTAGAAGTCGCCGCAATGCCCGGTGTTGGCGGCGACGTCGAGGACCAGATCAATACTGGTGTAGCGCTGCAGCAGTCGGTCCGGCACATCGATCCAGCGGTCGATGGTGCCGTGGCCGTCGGTCGGCCAGTGGTCGATGGTTTCGGGGCCGATGGTCACGGCGATCTGACCGCCGACGTTCCCCGGTGTCGGGGTGTAGGAACCCTGCAGATGCACGCGCACGTTGTGCACCGATCTGGCGAATCGGGTTTGGTCGATTCCGATCGACACCCGCGGTTGCAGTGACGTCGAGTTGAGAACGGGCTGCGCCAACTCGCGCAACGTCACGCTGCCACCGAGTTGCTGCACGCTCGGTTTGAGCTGTTCCACCGCCGCCTTGGAAGACAGCGCCAACTGCGAGACGTCGTTGAACAACACCGCCGTGTTCGATTCGTCCGACTGGCCGAGCGGTCCGGACATGAGCAACCACGGCACACCCGAGGCGCCTTGTAGCGAAAGCCCGTTGTCAGGGCCCTCTTTGACGACGATCTGACGTTCCAGCGGTTGCGGCGGCGCCGGCGGCGCGGCCTGCCCTTCGGCCAGCGGAATCACCGCGATCTCGGGGGTCTGCCGGCCGTAGTGCGAGGCGGTGGAGGCGGCCAGTTGGACCGCCGTATCGGACTCGTTCGGCGAGGGCGACGGCGGCAGGTAGATGGAAAGCTTGCGCAGCACCGGCGGCAGGAAATGCGCCACCGTGGTGGGCGGCAGTTCGACCCCGGTGTAGGTGATCGACCCGTTGGTCAGGCGCAGCGGGCTCCACGGGTAGAGGCAGTATCCGTCCAATGGCACCACGTACGAACGCAGCGTCACCGACAGCCAATTGTCGTTGACCTCCGCGCCCGCCAGGGGAATGACGATTGGGGCCTGATCGGTGGAGGGCAAATTCAGCCGCGCGATGGTGCGCTCGCCCTGCGTGACAGTGAGCACCCCGGACCGCAGATTGATCGGCATCTCGACGGTGGCGTTCAGTGCCGTCGGTGTCAGGCCATGCAGCACCGGCACGGTGAGCTGTTGGGTACTCGTCACCCCCCAGAATTCCAGGGTGGGAGCGGACCCGATGTCGGTAAGCGACAACGTCGGCGAGTCCGCGGCGGTAGCCGGTTCGCCGGGCGCACCCCACGACGCCGGGGCGCTCATCACCAAAAACCCAACCACCGCGGCCAGCGCGACCACTTTGCCCAGACGTCTCCGGTACATCACCGGAACAGTATGCATTGTGGAATGCGCGTCAACCTCAATTACTGATTCGCCGTCTCGATGGCCGCGAAAGCGGGTGTGGCGCATCCGGCCCGACCGCGCGACCGTGGAGCTCTAGCCGATCAGGGGTTCCGTGTCGGCGTCGGGGCGGGCCGCGATGGCCGGGGCATGACGCATGACTTCGCGACCGAGGAACTGCTGGAAATAGGGCAACGACGCCTCGGTCACCGTGCCGGGCAGCAGGAGCTCCAAGATCTGACGCAGGCGACCGCCGATGTCGACGGGGCCTCCCCTATTGGGTTCACGACGGGTTATCGCATTGAATACCAGTCGCGTTCCGAACATGGCTCCAACGAGGAACTCGGAGAGCACCTTGGGGTCGACGTCCTTGCGGAGGTCTCCCTCGCTGATGGCCCGCCTGGCCTCATCAGCGATCTTCACCGCCAGGTCGGCATAGAAGTCCCCCGCGGCCTCGTTCAATCCGCTTAAGGCACAGGCTAATTGCTCGGCCGTGCGAACGGTCTTGTCCGAGTTGAGCACTACCACGATGGTGAAGGCGCCGTGTAGCAGGTTTTCCAGCCCCGGCGACGAAGACTTGCACACGTTCCCGAATGCCGTGAGCAGGCTCTCGGAGCCTTCCTTGAGGATGTCGGACGCCAGCGATTCCTTCGAATCGAAGTGGTGATACAGGGCGCCTTTGGTCATCCCGGTCCGCTCGATGATCGCCCCCCACCCGGCGGCGGCATACCCGACTTCCCCGAACACCTCGATCGCGGCGTCGATGATCTTCCGCCGAGTGGCTTCGGATCGGACCTGGCGCGGCACTGTCTCTGCACCTCCGGAGTCGCGTCGGGTGCGCGGAGTCATTGATGTGGGTTCACATCCACCGCAAGACGTCCAACGTTAGCAGCCGCTGCCGCGGCTGGCGGGCAGTCTGCTCAACCTGGTCGGCACTAAGGCGAGCCTTGGTCGCTCGAACTGGAGTTGACGGCGAGCGCCGCTCGCCGCCTTAGGAATTGGCTGAAGTAATCGGCCCGGTCCGGTTGCAAGATCCCACCCAAGATCAGCATCCAGCACTTTTCCAGGTCGGTGAGGAACCGTTCCGGGTCGTCCAG
>NZ_LZJJ01000285.1:0-10234 GCF_001667625.1 Mycobacterium sp. E1715 | reverse complement strand
GGGCCGCGGTGCTGCAGTCGGCTGCGGCGTTATGAGAATGTCGTGACTCAGCTGGCCAGTGAGGAGTGGGCGGGCCATGACGGTGGGGCGGAATCCGTAGCGGGGGCCGGCGCCGGCGTGGGTGCCGTTGCCGACTCCGGCCAGGGGCATGCCGCCGAGCAGGTTGCCCGGTCCCCCGGCTGCCTCGGGTGCGGCGCTGATCGCGCTGACCGGGAGCGCGGTGTGGCCCATCGCCGGCAGCGCCGGGGCGCCGGTCCAGGCTACCGGCACCGACAACTTGCCACCGATGGAGGCCGCCCCACCGTCATGGCCCGCCCACCCTTCGCCGGATAGCCGGATTCGGTCATTCAGCACCTCGGTCAAAGGGTTGACAGGATGGGTTACACAAGGCTCGGTTCGCGGGCTTCCGACGGGGCTTCAGGGGGCCCGTCGGGCGGCCGTCGGCGGCCCATTCACCGGTTGCTAGCCGAGCGGCAGCGAATATTCGGCAGCCAGATTTTTTCCGGTCCTGCCCTGCGACGCCAACCTGGGAAACTCGCACCAGGCACTTCGGTGACCGGGTTGGTCACAGTTTGCTGTAAGGGGAGGCGATCGAGGCGGGACGCTGTTACTCTGACGTTACTAAAAGTGAATTCGTCGTACCGTCACGTGAACAGTTGCAAACTGACGGCTTCCGAAACAGCTTCAGAGGTCGTTGTCATCTAGTCTCTGCAGAGTCGGGGATTGAACTAGGAGGGAACCAAGTATGTCGTTCGTGACCACACAGCCCGAGGCTCTGGCTGCGGCGGCCGGAAACTTGCAGGCCATTGGCTCAACGTTGAGCGCCCAGAACGCGGCTGCCGCCGCCCCCACGACCGGGGTGGTGCCCGCGGCCGCCGACGAGGTGTCGGCGCTGACGGCGGCGCAGTTCGCAGCGCACGCGCAGATGTACCAGGCGGTCAGTGCCCAGGCCGCCGCCATTCACGAGGCGTTCGTGAACACGCTGTCGACCAGCTCTGGCTCGTACGCTGCGACCGAGGCAATCAACGCAGCTGCTGCGGGCTGATCGGGTTGGCGGTTCGGGGTCTGGGACGGGACGTCTTCGACGTGCGCTCCGACCTGACCGCCCAGCTACCGACGATCTCGGGGGCTGACGGCCGGACAACTCAAACGCCGGAGTTCGGGTTTGACGTCCGTCTCACCGTGTTCCAGCGACCGGTGGCCGCCGGCTGACGGGAAGGGGGGATCATCCTTTTGCATTCGGCACGGCGGTTCGCCAGCGCGTAACCGGTCCGGCCATCGTCGTCACCACAGCAGGTATCTGAGTAATCACGTAATAAGGAGAAAGCCACATGGCAACACGTTTCATGACCGACCCGCACGAGATGCGGGCGATGGCGGGCCGCTTCGAGGTGCACGCCCAGACCGTTGAGGACGAGGCCCGCAAGATGTGGGCGTCCTCGATGAACATCGCCGGCTCGGGCTGGAGCGGCCAGGCGCAGGCGACCTCGTACGACACCATGGGCCAGGTCAACCAGGCTTTCCGCAACATCGTCAACATGCTTCACGGTGTGCGCGATGGACTGATCCGCGACGCGAACAACTACGAGCAGCAAGAGCAGGCCTCGCAGCAAATCCTCAGCAGCTAGCGCTAAAAACCGCGGCTGCGTACCATTCCAGACATTAGGAGAACACCGTTATGACAATCAATTACCAGTTCGGCGATGTCGACGCCCACGGTGCCTTGATCCGCGCCCAGGCCGCGTCTCTGGAGGCTGAGCACCAGGCCATCGTTCGCGATGTGCTTGCTGCGGGTGACTTCTGGGGCGGTGCCGGTTCGGTGGCCTGCCAGGAGTTCATCACCCAGTTGGGTCGCAACTTCCAGGTGATCTACGAGCAGGCCAACGCCCACGGGCAGAAGGTGCAGAGCGCCGGCAACAACATGGCCAGCACCGACAGCGCCGTTGGGTCCAGCTGGGCCTAACCCCAACTTCAGGCGCGGCAGCACACCGATGTCTGGTGTGCTGCCGCGTCCTGCGGTTACCGTGCACTTTGACCCCTTGAGGTATTGATGGACCAACAGACCGCCCGTACCGACATCACCGTTAACGTCGACGGCTTCTGGATGCTCCAGGCGCTCCTGGACATCCGGCACGTCGCGCCGGAGCTGCGGTGCCGGCCATTCGTCTCCACCGACTCGAGCGACTGGCTCAACGAGCATCCCGGCATGGCGGTGATGCGCGAGCAGGGCATCGTCGAAAACGATCAGGTGAACGAGCATGTGGCCGCACGGATGAGGGTGCTTGCCGCGCCGGACCTCGAGGTCATCGCCCTGTTGTCGCGGGGCAAGCTGCTATACGGCGTGGTCGACGACGAGAACCAGCCGCCCGGGTCGCGTGACATCCCCGACAACGAGTTCCGGGTGGTGCTGGCCCGTCGCGGCCAGCACTGGGTCTCGGCGGTACGGGTGGGCGGCGACATCACCGTCGACGACGTCGCCATCGCCGACAGCGCCTCGATCGCCTCGCTGGTGTTGGACGCCCTGGAGTCGATCCACCACGCGGAGCCCGCGGCCATCAATGCCGTGAACGTGCCGCTGGAAGAGATGCTGGAAGCGACCAAGTCGTGGCAGGAGTCGGGCTTCAACGTATTTTCCGGCGGCGACCTGCGGCGGATGGGCATCAGCGCCGCCACGGTGGCCGCGCTCGGACAGGCCCTCTCGGACCCGGCGGCCGAGGTCGCGGTGTATGCCCGTCAATACCGGGACGACGCGAAGGGGCCGAGCGCATCGGTGCTGTCGCTCAAAGACGGTTCCGGTGGCCGCATCGCGCTCTACCAGCAGGCGAGGACGGCGGGGTCGGGGGAGGCCTGGCTGGCCATCTGCCCCGCAACCCCCCAGTTGGTGCAGGTGGGCGTCAAGACGGTGCTGGACACGCTGCCGTATGGCGAGTGGAAAACCCACAGCCGGGTCTGACATAAGACGAAACATAAAGTTCACCAATGGCTTTGCACTCAACATGCGGTTGAGATGCCAACACGGCATACTTCTCTGAGAGATTCAGCAAATCTCAAACCACTGTCACCGAAGTTTTAATCGCAAGGCGGGGTAGATGGAATTCGGAATAGTCGGCCTGGACTTTCCCGGGGGCCGCAGCGCTCCGGAAGGTCGGCCGGCGCAGACTCCCGCCCGGTCGGCGGCACGGGGTTACACATTCACGACGGTAAGGGGTTCAGGGCGATGACTGCGGTAGTTGAAGCGCTACAGCCTGACGTTGAGGGTATTTCGCAGCCTCGGGCGGTCGTGGTCGGCGTTATGGCCGGTGCGGGCGTACAGATCGGCGTCCTGCTGGACGCCAACGCCCCCGTCTCGGTGATGACCGAGCCGCTGCTGAAGGTGGTGAACAGCCGGCTCAGGGAGCTGGGCGAGACCCCGCTGGAGGCGACGGGCCGCGGCAGGTGGGCACTGTGCCTGGTTGACGGCACCCCCCTGCGGGCCACCCAGTCCCTGACCGAACAGGACGTCTACGACGGCGACCGGCTGTGGATCCGGTTCATCCAGGACACCGAGCACCGCTCGCAGGTCATCGAGCACATCTCCACCGCCGTCGCGGCAAATCTGAGCAAGCGGTTCGCCGCGATCGACCCGGTCGCCGCGGTGCAGGTCGGCGCGTCGATGGTGGCGGCCGGGGTGACCGCCGCCTCCGGCTTGCTGCTCTGGTACCGGTGGCACCACAACTCCTGGCTGCCTACGGCGTACTCCGCGGTGATCGCCGCGGTGGTGCTCGGCGTCTCCCTGATGCTCCTGATGCGGGCGCGCACCGACCAGGATCGCCGTATCGCTGACATCATGCTGCTGAGCGGCCTGGCGCCACTCACGGTCTCCGCGGCGGCGGCCCCGCCCGGCGGAGTAGGGTCCCCCCACGCCGTGCTCGGCTTCGGCGTTCTCACCATCGCGGCGATGCTCGCGCTCCGGTTCACCGGTCGGCGGCTCGGGCTCTACACCGCCCTGATCACCGTCAGCGTGGTCACCGCGATCGCGGCGCTGGCCCGGATGGTCGCGATGACCAGTGCCGTGACGCTGCTGACCAGCGTCGTCCTGCTGTGCGTGCTGGTGTACCACACGGCGCCCGCCCTCTCGCGGCGGTTGGCGGGCATCCGCCTGCCGGTCTTCCCGTCGGCGACCAGCCGATGGGTGTTCGAGGCCCGGCCCGACCTGCCCACCACCGTGGTCCGCTCCGACGGCGGCCCCCCGGTCCTCGAAGGCCCCGCGTCCGTCCGCGACGTCCTGGTGCAGGCCGAACGCGCCCGCTCCTTCCTGACCGGCCTGCTGATCGGTCTCGGCGTGTTGATGGTCGTCTCGTTGACGGCGCTGTCGGACCCGCACACCGGTCAACGCTGGCTGCCGCTCCTGCTGGCCGGCTTCAGCGCCGGGTTCCTGATGCTGCGCGGACGCTCGTACGTCGACCGCTGGCAGGCGATCACCCTGGCCGTGACCGCCGTCCTCATCGTCGGCGCGGTCGTGGTGCGGTACGCGCTCGTGTTGCAGTCGCCCCTGGCGGTGTCGATCAGCGCGGCGATCCTGGTTCTGCTCCCGGCGGCCGGCCTTACCTCCGCGGCCGTGGTGCCCAACACCATCTACAGCCCGCTGTTCCGCAAGTTCGTGGAATGGATCGAATACCTCTGCCTGATGCCGATTTTCCCGCTGGCATTGTGGTTGATGAATGTCTATGCAGCAATCCGCTACCGGTAGTAGCAAGGTGTGGCGAGGGCGCGCATCCGCTGCGGCCCTCGCCGCAATCTTGCTCACCTCAGGAGCATTGGCCGGGTTGCCGCCCGCCTCTGCGATTTCGCCGCCGACGATCGATCCCGGGGCGGTGCCGCCCGACGGCCCGCCCGGGCCGCCGGCGCCGATGAAGCAGAATTCCTACTGCACCGAGGTCGGGGTGCTGCCCGGCACGGACTTCCGCCTGCAGCCGAAGTACATGGACATGCTGAACCTGCAGGAGGCGTGGCAGTTCGGGCGCGGTGCCGGCGTGAAGGTGGCCGTCATCGACACCGGCGTGAGCCCGCATCCCAGGTTTCCGCACCTGATCCCCGGCGGGGATTACGTCATGGGCGGTGACGGGCTGTCGGATTGTGACGCCCACGGCACGATCGTGGCCTCGATGATCGGCGCCGCGCCGGCGAACGGCGCGGGGGTGCCGCCGGCCGCGCCGCGCCGCCCGGTCACCATCCCCACCACCGAACCGCCGCCGAAGGCGCCGCCGCCCCAGACCGTGACGTTGTCGCCGTTGCCGCAGACCGTGACGATGGTTCCGCCTCCGCCGCAGGACCAGCCGGCCCCCGGACCTTTCGGCGCGCCGCCGGCGCCCGCGCCTCCGGCGGCGCCTCCGCCCGGTAACGGTCCGCCGCCAGGACCGGCGCAGCCCGGCCAGGCCCCGGCGGCCGGCCACGGCGGCGGCACGGTGACGATCCCGAGCTACTCCGGTGGGAGCCACGTCGTCGGGGTTGACTACCCACGCCCGCTGGATCCGCCGCCACCCCCGCCGACCGCGCCGCCGGCGCCGTCGGCCGGCCCCGATGCGTTCAGCGGTGTCGCGCCCGACGTCGACATCATCGCGATCCGTCAGTCCAGCCAGGCCTTCGGCCTCAAGGACGCCTACACCGGCGACGAGGACCCGCAGACGCGGGCGAAGATCGACGGTGTCCAGACGATGGCCCGGGCAATCGTGCACGCCGCCAACATGGGCGCGCAGGTCATCAACATCTCGGATGTGACCTGCATGAGCGCGCGCAACATCGTCGACCAGCGCGCCCTCGGCGCGGCGGTGCGCTACGCGGCGGTCGACAAGAACGCCGTCATCGTGGCCGCCGCGGGCGACACCAACAAGAAGGACTGCAAGCAGAACCCGCCGCATGATCCGTTGCAGCCCAACGATCCTCGCAACTGGAACTCGGTCACCACCGTCGTCACGCCGTCCTGGTTCAGCGACTACGTCCTGACGGTGGGGGCGGTCGACGAAGACGGCCGGCCGCAGACCGGGGGTCAGGGTCAGGGATCGACGAGCGTGGCCGGCCCGTGGGTGGGCATCGCCGCGCCGGGCACCGACGTCGTCGGTCTGTCCCCGCGTGACGACGGCGTCATCAACGCGATCGACGGACCGGACAACACGTTGCTGGTTCCCTCCGGCACCAGCTTCTCGGCCGCGATCGTGTCCGGCATCGCCGCGCTCGTCCGCGCCAAGTTCCCGCAGCTGTCGGCATACCAGGTCATCAACCGGTTGACTCGCACCGCCCGCGCACCGGCGCGTGGCGTGGACAACCAGATCGGCCACGGCATCGTCGATCCGGTGGCGGCCCTGACGTGGGACGTACCCGAAGGACCGTTGAAGCCCCCGCAGCAACTTTCAGCGCCGCTGAACATTCCGAGGCCCGCTCCGCACCGGGATATGGTGCCAGTTTGGGTGGCCGGCGGAGGCTTGCTCGCGGCGCTGCTGATCGGTGGGGGCGTGTTTGGTACGGCGATGCTGATGAAGCGATCGCGGAAGCAGCAATAAGGGCGGAGCAGTAACAGTCATGAAAGCTCAGCGCAAACTCGGGTTGTCGTTGACGTGGCCACGGGTCACCGCGGTGTTCCTTGTCGACGTCGCCATCTTGGTGGTGGGCAGCCACTGCCCGGAGTCCTGGCAGGGCACCTATCGCATCGCGTTCTGGGTGGGTGTCGGCCTGGCGGTGCTGGTCGCGCTGCTCTCCCTGGTCACCTATCACGGCGTCACGGTGACCTCGGCGTTGGCCACCTGGCTATGGGACTGGTCCGCCGACCCGGGGACGGCTCTGGGCGCCGGCTGCACGCCGGTGCTCGACTACCAGCGCAAGTTCGGGCGCGACAAGGTCGGCGTGCGCGAGTACGAGGGCCAGCTGGTGTCGGTCATCGCGGTGAACGGTGGTGACGACGACCCGTCGTCGCGCCACCGGCACCGGAACTCGTCGCCTACCCTGCTGGTGCAGGCTGTGGCTGATGGATTGCGGCAGTTCGACATTCACCTCGATAACATCGACATCGTGTCGGTCAAGGTGCGCCGCGGCGGCAACGCCGCCGAGTTGTCGAAGCTCGACGACTGGGGCCCCGAGGAGTGGGAGGTGGCCAACGGGCAGCCCACCTCGTACGTTCGCCGCACCTGGCTGGTGCTGCGGATGAACCCGCAGCGCAACATCGCCGCCGTGGCGGTCCGCGATTCGCTGGCTTCGACCTTGGTGGCGGCCACCGAGCGGCTGGCGCAGGACCTCGACGGAATCAATTGCGCCGCAAAGCCTTTGACTGCCGAGGAGATCACCGAGGTGGACCGCGCGGTGCTGGCGGATCTGGAGCCGACCTGGAGCCGGCCCGGCTGGCGCCACCTCAAGCACTTCAACGGCTTCACCACCAGCTTCTGGGTGACGCCCGCCGACCTGACCACCGACACCCTCGACGAGCTGTGGGAGGCGGACACCGTCGCCACGGTGCTGACGGTCCGGCTCACCGCCCCCGCGGGCCGGCCGCAGGTGTCGGCCTGGGTGCGCTACCACACCGAGAAGCGGCTGCCCCGGGACATCTCCGCCGGCCTCAACCGCCTCACCGGACGCCAGTTGGCCGCGGTCCGCGCCAGCTTGCCCGCCCCCGCGACACACGCCACGCTCGTCGTGCCGAGCCGTGCCGTGCGTGACGACGACGAGCTCACGCTGTCGGTCGGCCAGTTGCGAGAGAGCCCGGCGGGCGTGCCTGTGGCGCAATGACGCGCCCGCAATCGACCGCTGAGGGCGCCCGCAACGCGATGGTCGCCGGCCTGTTGGCATCGGGGATATCGGTCAACGGGCTGCAACCCAGTCACAATCCTCAGGTCGCGTCGCAGATGTTCACCACGGCCAGCAACCTGGACCCCGGCATGTGCGACGCCTGGCTGGCGCGGTTGCTGGCGGGGGAGCGCAGCATCGAGGTGCTCTCCGGCGCGTGGGCGTCGATCCGGACGTTCGGATGGGAGACGCGCAGGCTCGGGGTCACCGACCTGGAGTTCCGTCCCCAGGTTTCCGACGGGCTGTTCCTCCAGCTGGCCGTCACCAGCGCCGAGTCGTTGGCGTGTGCCTACGCGGCCGTCCTGGCCGAGGCCAAACGCTACGAGGAGGCGTCGGAACTACTCGACGGGGTGGAACCGCGCCAGCCCTTCGAGCAGGAGCTGGTCGACTACGTGCGGGGCGTGTTGTATTTCCGCACCGGACGCTGGCCGGATGTGCTCAACCAGTTCCCCGAGGGCAAGGTCTGGCGACAGCCGGAGCTCAAGGCCGCCGGCGCCGCGATGGCGACGACGGCGCTGGCGTCACTCGGCGTCTTCGAGGAAGCATTGCGGCGCGGTCAGGACGCCGTCGAGGGTGACCGGGTGCCGGGCGCGGCCAACATCGCCCTGTACACCCAGGGCATGTGCCTGCGGCACCTGGGCCGCGAAGACGAGGCCGTCGAACTGTTGCGCCGGGTGTATTCGCGGGATCCGAAGTTCACCCCGGCCCGGGAAGCGCTGGACAATCCGAACTATCGGCTGGTCCTGACGGACCCGGAAACCATTGAGGCGCGGACGAATCCATGGGATCCGGATAGCGCACCCACCCGCGCCGAGACGGAGGCCGCTCGCCACGCGGAGGAGGCCGCGAAGTACCTGGCCGAAGGTGACGCGGAGCTCAACGCGATGCTGGGGATGGAACGGGCCAAGCGGGAGATCAAGCTCATCAAGTCGACGACGAAGGTGAACCTGGCGCGCGCCAAGATGGGCCTCCCCGTGCCGGTGACGTCGCGCCACACCCTCTTGTTGGGTCCGCCCGGAACCGGTAAGACGTCGGTGGCGCGAGCCTTTGCCAAGCAGCTGTGCGGCTTGACGGTGCTGCGCAAGCCGGTGGTGGTCGAAACCAGCCGGACCAAGCTGTTGGGTCGCTACATGGCCGACGCGGAGAAGAACACCGAGGAGATGCTCGAGGAAGCCCTGGGCGGGGCGGTGTTCTTCGACGAGATGCACACGCTGCACGAGAAGGGGTACCAGCAGGGCGACCCCTACGGCAACGCGATCATCAACACGTTGCTGCTGTACATGGAGAACCATCGCGACGAACTCGTCGTCTTCGGTGCGGGTTATGCGAAGGCGATGGAGAAGATGCTCGACGTGAATCAGGGTCTGCGCCGGCGGTTTTCGACCGTGATCGAGTTCTTCAGCTACACGCCGGACGAGCTTGTCGCGTTGACCCGGTTGATGGGCCAGGAGAACGAGGACGTTATCACCGAGGAAGCCGCCCATTCCCTACTGCCGTCCTACACCCGGTTTTATCTCGACGAGAGTTACTCCGAAGACGGCGATCTGATCCGCGGCATCGACACCCTCGGTAATGCCGGATTCGTGCGCAACGTGGTGGAGAAGGCCCGCGATCACCGCAGTTTCCGCCTGGACGACGAGGACCTCGACGCGGTGTTGGCCAGCGAGGTCACCGAGTTCAGCGAGCGTCAACTGCTGCGGTTCAAGGAGCTGACCCAGGAGGATCTCGCCGAGGGTCTCAGCGCCGCAGTCGCCGAGAACAAGTCGACTTAGTTCGGTTCCGGCGCTTGTGCGCGGGATGCGGGGAATCTGGATCCCCGCGGCCGGCACGAGCGGCCGCCAGTACGAGACCGCCCGCCATACGCGTTCCATGTGAGCGTCATGCCGCGGTCTGACGGGAAAACCGTTGCGGCAAGCGGCCAGCGAGTCGATGCGCCACGCGCGGAAGCCGGTGAGTGGGCCGGCTTCGGCGGTGACGGATCGTGGTCGAGAACTACGCGTCGTCGGCAACGTCGCGACCGTCGAATCCGGGGTGGCAAGCAGGCGCGAAAACGACCATGACCAGGAGAAACCAGCTCCCAGGAAACTGTCAGCAGCTAATCAGCGGCGCGACAGCATACCCGTTTTACCCTTCGTGTTGATGAACGGTAGGGGTACGCAATGGCAATTAATTATCAGTTCGGCGACGTAGACGCGCACGGCGCCACGATTCGCGCTCAGGCGGCGTGTCTGGAGGCTGAGCACCAGGCCATCGTTCGCGATGTGCTTGCTGCGGGTGACTTCTGGGGCGGTGCCGGTTCGGTGGCCTGCCAGGAGTTCATCACCCAGTTGGGTCGCAACTTCCAGGTGATCTACGAGCAGGCCAACGCCCACGGGCAGAAGGTGCAGAGCGCCGGCAACAACATGGCCAGCACCGACAGCGCCGT